>JBFJYC010000034.1:0-16855 GCA_041622815.1 Spongiibacteraceae bacterium
GAACCATCGGGCAGTCGAGAAAGTGCTGGGCAAAAACGAAGGCGTTCTGCTCTTTGCCGAATTCGACCGGGCAGCCGAACAGGCGTTCGAAGTATTGCGGGTTTTCCGGTTTCGCCGATTGCAGATGTACCGCTTTCAACTCCAGGGTCTTACCGATCAGCCAGCCGCAAAAACGGCGCCAGATGGCCAGAGTATGGGCCACGGTAATGGTGTGCTGCTCGGCATCGCCGGGGGGTACTAATTCGTCGTTATCGGCGACAAAGTACATTGCGGTGCCGTCACTGCAGCGCTGGGTCGGGCGCAGCGTGCTGATCGGCTGGCCGGTCAGGTTGTGGCAGAAGGCGATAAATTCGGCAGAGCGTCGCAGCGCCGACTCGAGGGTTTCACAATGCACGATACACAGACACAGCATGCGGAAGGTGCCGGTTGGAGTGCCGGATTTCAGCGCCAGCCCGAAGCTCTCATCCTGGAGTACCCACATCACCCGGGTGTAGAGCTTGTTATAGGCGCGGGCATCGACAACCGCGTTCGGATCGGTTTCCGTCATCACACCGTTAGACATGCCAATGGATTGCAGCAGGGAAGTGGGATCGTAACCCTGTTCCTCGGCGACCTTGAGTAAATTGCGGGCGTATTGCACCGGTACTGTTCTGATAGGCATTGAACCCTTCGCTGAATATAGCGGTTTAGTAGGCAAATTCGACGAGCAAGACTAGCATTTTTAACCCTGCGCGCTCCACTATTGCAGCGTTTTATACGATTACAGCGTTGTCATATTAGTCCGGCGGCTGCTGCCCGGGCACCGAGGCCAGCAGTCGCTGTGTATAGGGGTGTTGCGGGGCCGAAAACAGCGTTTCCGCGTCGCCGGTTTCCACCAGTTGACCGGCATGCATCACTGCGATGCGGTCTGAGACGTGGTTGACCACCGCCAGATCGTGGGAGATGAACAGCATGGCGAGATTCCGCTCACGCTGAATTTCCAGCAACAGATTCAGGATTTGCGCCTGAATGGAGACATCGAGTGCCGATACTGCTTCGTCGCAGATCAATAACTCCGGATTCAGCGCCATCGCCCGGGCAATGCCGATGCGCTGGCGCTGGCCGCCGGAAAATTCGTGGGGGTATTTGCCGGCGGCGGTGTCCGACAAACCAACCAGGTCGAGCAGTTCGGCGACTTTCGCGCGCCGCTGGGCGGTGTTACCGGCGCGGTGAACAATCAGCGGCTCCTCGAGAATCGTGCCGACGGAGTGGCGGCCGTTGAGCGATTCGAAGGGATCCTGAAAAATAATCTGCAGATTCCGGCGCAGGGGGCGCATCTCGCTATTGCTCAGTGTTGCCAGATCGGTATCGCGAAAGCGCACGGTGCCGGCGGTCGGGCGGTGCAAATTGAGTATCGCCTTGGCGACGGTACTTTTACCGCAGCCGGATTCGCCGACCAGCCCCAGCGTTTCGCCATGGTGGATATCAAAGCTGACGTCATCGACGGCTTTGAGGACCGAGCGTGCGCGTAAAAATATACCGCTGCGCTTCGGAAAATACAGGCACAGGTTCTGTACGCTGAGTAATGGCGTTACCGGCGTCGTCATAGCGATAACTCGCGCCAGCGCAGGCAGGCGACCATCCGTCCCGCTTCGTCGTGTTCGGCGGCCGGTGAAGCCGAATGACACTGCGCTGTAGCGTGGGCGCAGCGGTCGGCGAAGCGGCACTGCTCGGCGGTGCCGAAGACCTGCGGCACCTGGCCCGGTACCGAGGGAATCAGGCTTTTGCGGGCTCTGCCGCCGGGGCGCGAGTCGAGCAGTGCCCGGGTGTAAGGGTGGCGGGGCGACGTGAACACGGCGCCGATGCTGCCGCACTCGACGATGCGGCCGGCATACATAATGGCGATGTGGTCGCAGGTATCACGCACGAGTTCCAGATCATGGGTGATAAACAGCATCGCCATATTGCGGCTCTGCTGCAGCGCTTTAATCAGCGCCATAATTTCTGCCTGTACGGTGACATCGAGTGCAGTTGTCGGCTCGTCGGCGATCAGTAATTTGGGCTGACAGGCGAGTGCCATTGCGATCATCACGCGTTGACGCTGGCCGCCTGACAGTTGGTGCGGATAGTATTCCATGCGTTCTGCCGGCTCGGGCATACCCACTTCCTGCAGCAGTTTTACCGCCTCGGCGTTGCGCGATGTGGTATCGGGAAACCGGGCCACGGCATGTAGGGAAAGGCATTCGCTAATCTGCTTACCAATCCGGTGTACCGGGTTGAGCGCGGTCATCGGATCCTGAAAAATCATCGCCATCTGGCTGCCACGCATCGCGGTGACGGCGGCGGTCGGCAGGCCGGCGATGTTTATCCCTTCAAAGCGGATACTGCCGTTTGAAATCCTGCCCCCGGGTTGTGGTAGCAAATGCATTAAAGCCAGCGCGGTCATGCTCTTGCCGCAGCCGGACTCGCCAACCAGACCGAGTGTTTCGCCGGCGCCGAGGGTCAGCGAGACATCGTCAACCACGGTTTTTGGTCCGCTGTCGGTGCTCACTTCACAGCGCAGATTGTCAATCTGTAGCAGCGGCTGCATCAATTGACGCGCCAGGTTTCATCAACCCAGTCCATATTGTCGAGTTTGATGCCGCGGTCCCGTGCATCCAGTGTGCGCTGTTTTTCCGCTGCGTCGTACCAGAACAGCCCGCCGATATCCGGCCCGCCTTCGCCGCCGCCGAAGGAGTAGGGCATCGGTTCGAACAGGACGTCGGAGCTGCGGGTACCGTGCGCTGGCGGCAGTTTTACCCAGCGCCAGTAGGCGCCGCGGATATACGGAATCTTGAAGGTCGGGATCAATGAACCCTGATCGTGAACCATCTGCTCCAGAGTAATTGCCAGTATCTTGCGTTCGGCTTCGGAGGTCGAGGCCCGGTAGCGATCGATTAACCGGTCCATCTCAGGGTTGTCGGTGTTGGTGATATTGTTGGTCTGCGGAATATGGGCCTGATCAGAGTGAAAGAATTCCCAGAAAACCGGCGACATGCCGCCGCCGGCCCAGCCGAACCAGGCCAGTTGATGGCGTTTTTGGTGGACCTGTTTAAAGGCGGTGGCGCCATCGAGCAGTTGTAAGCGCAGCTCGATGCCGGCTTTGCGCGCCTCTTCCTGCAGTACCACAAGCCGTACCGTATGGTGGGGCTGGGCATAGGTGACGCGCAGGCTCAGTCGCTCGCCGTCTTTGAGCCGGATACCGTCGCCGCCGCGCTCCCGCCAACCCGCTTCATCCAGATAAGTGTTGGCTTTGCTCAGATCGAAAGGGCGGGCTTTGATTGACGTATTGCTATAGTCACCGAAACCTTCGTGCATGGTCTGCAGGCGCTCATAGTCGTTGCGCAGTATTTTTTCCAGTACCAGTTCGATGTTCATCGCGTGCGCAATCGCATAGCGCACGCGCTTGTCGGCTAGTATCGGGTCATCTTCGTTCAGATAAATACCGAAAGCGGGGCGCGGTACGTCGTTATAGAACTTGTAACGCACCACGTAGTTGTTATCGAAAATTTCTCCGCGGGCTTTTTTGTGCCAGAGTTGCGGCAGCACCAGACCAAAAGACTCCAGCTCACCTTTGGTGAAATACTGCCAGGCGGTGTTGGCGGTGCGGACGACTTTCAGCAGCACCCGGTCCATATTAAAGCGGTATTTAAAGTAGCGCTTATTGTCACCCCACCAGTCATCGATGCGGCGGAATTCAATGTACTTACCCTTGCGGATATCGGTGATGTGATAGGGCCCGGTCACCGGCTCGATTTTCCAGTTGTAATCGCGGACCCAGTTTTCATCGAGTTTATGGAAGTGGCGGGGCACCGGCTGCAGACCGTAAAGATAATGCATTTCGGCGGGCGTTTTCGGCGCTGAACCGAGCACGCCGATTATATGGCTGCCGTATTTTTTTACATCGAGAATGACGTTGGTGTAATGGTCCTTGTACCAGGGGCCGACAATATACGGAGAGCGCATAAACTCGAGAGTGAACAGGTAATCATCGGCGGTCACCGGCGGGCCGTCGGACCAGCGCGCCCCGGGGTCGAGTTTGAAATAAATCGAAACACCGTCACTGCCGTAGGCCCAGTGTGTTGCCAGATGCGGAATCGGGCGCAATGTGTTCGGGTGCAGGCCGGTTGTGCCCAGTGCCAGACCGCGCAGATAGGGTGAAATACCGGAATTAGAATCCGGCCCCACCCGTCGCAATGTCAGCGGAAAGGAGCCGAGAAACCCCCGGTACATACCACCGCGGACTGCATTCGGTGAGGCGTATATCGGGTCATCCAGATTGGTTTCCCAGACCAGATCAGGCGGCAGTTGCTCCGGTAATGCACTGACGCCGGAGACCGCCGGCGCTGAGCCGAGCGTGGGCAGCGCAAACACCATCAAAAACAACACCGCGAACTTATTCATAATAGGAGAACTTGCGCGGATCAAAGGCTTCCCTGACCGCCTCGCCGATCCAGGTCACCAGCATCAACACCAGCGTCATCGCACCGACGACCGACGACACAATCCACGCCGAATCGAGGTCTTCGGTACCTTGTTGCAGTAATTCGCCCCAGCTGGGTGCCGGCGGTTGCAGGCCGAAGCCGAGATAGTCGAGCGCGGTCAGTGAGGTAATGCCGCCGGCAATAGCGAAGGGTACGAAGGTGATTAATGTCGATACGCTATTGGGCAGAATATGCCTGAAGATTATCCGTGAATGGCTGGCACCGAGGGCGCGCGCTGCCATCACATAATCTCTGGAGGATTCCTTGTATGTCGCGGTGCGCATATACCAGGTGATACCGGTCCACTCAAAGAACACCATGATTAACACCAGCGTCCAGTAACCGGGCGGCAGTATCGAGGCAACAATCATAATTACATAGAGAAACGGCACGTTGGACCAGATCTCGATAACACGCTGAAACAGCAGGTCAAATTTACCGCCGACATAGCCCATGATGCAGCCGATCGCCACGCCGATGCTGTAGGTGGCAACCAGCAAGGTCAGCGAAAAGCCCATTGCAGTGCGAAAGCCGTACAACAGCCGGCTCAGTACATCCCGTCCGGCACCGTCGGTGCCCAGATAATGCCGGCGGGCGAGGGATGGCGCATGCGGCGGAAAGTCATCGTCAACCAGGTCCGATTCGAGTGGCCCCCAGGGAATCGGCGGCATCAGCATGCGGCCTTCTATCTCGCCCGATTTAAAACGGGCATTGAGCTCGCGGTAGTCGGTCTCATATTCGTAGTCAAAACCGAATGTTGTACCGGGCAGGATGGCCCCGTAGGTCGGCAGAAAGATCTGGTCCTGGTATTGAATCAGCAACGGCCGGTGGTTCGATAAAAGCTCGGCCATGAGCGCCAGTAGCAGCAGTGCCATCAGGGCGAGGTAGGAATAATAACCGCGGCGGATACTTTTAAAGCGGTGCCAGCGTTTAAGGGTGAGAGGATTAAGTTGCCACATCAGCTTTCACCAAAGCGCACACGCGGATCAACCAGTGCGACGCAGATGTCTGACAGGATATTGCCGATCAGGTAAAGCAGCGACGAAACCACCAGAATACCCATCACCACCGGATAGTCCCGCTCCAGTATTGCCTCGTAACCCAGCAAACCGATGCCGTCGATATTAAAAATCGTCTCGATCAGAAAAGAACCGCCGAGCAGAAAGGAAATGTTACGGCCAAAGCTGGTGGCAATCGGAATCAGCGAGTTGCGAAATGCGTGGCGTCGTATCGCAGTGCCCAGCGGCAGACCTTTGGCCGCGGCGGTGCGCATATAGTCTGCCGACAGGTTGTCCAGCAGCGCGTTCTTCATCATAAAGGTGGTGATCGCGAAGCTGCCCGCCATATAGGCGATAAGCGGCAGCGCGGCATGATTGAGAATGTCCAGTGCTTTGCCGGTAGTGGAAAGCTCGTCAAAATTATCGCTGGCAAAGCCCCCCAACGGGAACCAGTCGAGATAGCCGGCAAACAGGCTGATCATCGCAATGCCGACAACATAGCCGGGCAGCGCATAGCCTAGGAACACGATCGCCGATGACCAGTTGTCGAACCGGCTGCCATGCCACATACCCTTAACCAGCCCCAGCGGAATGCAGATCAGGTAGGTCAGAATCAGTGTCGAGAGCCCGTAGAATATTGACACCGGGAAGCGCTCTTTGATGATTTCCCAGACCGGATCCTGATAGCGGGTCGATTCACCGAGATCCAGCCGGACAGTGCGCCACAGCCAGCTGGCGTAACTCTGCAGAACGGGCTTGTCAAAGCCATAGAATTTTTCCAGCTCTGCGATTTGCTCCGGCGACATACTGCCGCCGCTGCGGGTATTGCGCATGCCACCGGCTTCGCTCGCCAGAGCCTGAGTCATCATGCGCTCGATTGGCCCGCCCGGAACCACGCGGGTGATGGCGAAAACCATCAGCGTGATACCGATAAATGTGGGAATGATGAGAAGCAGGCGGCGGGTGAAGTATGCGGCCATAGACGCGCGGTGTACCTTGTCGGCTCAGGCGCCGGTTACGTTAACGTATAGTTTGATTTTTTGTCCGGGCTGAATGTATTTTTTCGGGTCGATATCATTCCATTCGACGATGTCGTTGACCGCGACATTAAATCGCGACGCTATCGCGTCCAATGAATCGCCGTTGCGCACGCTGTAGTGCACGGTGCGGCGGTAACCGGGACCGCCGGCGAGGCCGTTATCGTTGCCATCGTCCTCGCGGTAGCGCCAGATAACCAGTTTATCGCCGGGCTTGATCACATCGCGGTCAGTCTTTTTGTTCCAGCGTTTCAGCTGCACGTAGCTAACACGGAATTTACGGCCGATTTTCCACAGTGAGTCGCCGTCTTTGACCGTATAAAAAATCCGGCTGTGGCTGGGCATCTTGACGCGCTGAATCTGGGCAGCAGCTAACTGCGCTTCGGTGAGCGAGTAGCCGCCGCTCTGGCGACTGACCGGCACCATTAAAATCTGGCCGACGCGGATAGTGTTGTGTTTCAGCTTATTCACCGCTTGAATCGTGCGGGTGTCGGTATTGAACTTTGCGGCCAGTTCCAGCAACGAGTCACCTTTGTTGACTGTGTAGCGGTGCCAGTCAACCCGCGGCTGGCGTTGCAGTTGGTCCAGACGATCGAGAAACAAGGCTTGCGAAGTGACCGGGATCAGCAGCCGGTGCGGGCCTTCGGGGTCCGTCGCCCAGCGGTTATTGCCGGGGTTGAGGCGGTATAGCTCGTCGGCGGTGATGCCGGCCATGTTTGCCGCTTGAGATAAATCCAACTGGCCGCCGGTGGCGACGGAAACAAAGTGTTGCTGTGGCGACAGTCTCGGGCGGACTAAGCCGAACTCCTGATGTTTTTGTACAACCGTTGCCAAGGCCAATAATTTGGGTACGTAATACTGCGTTTCAGCGGGCAGGCGCAAATTCCAGAAGGTAGGCTCTTTCCCGTTGCGGCGGGCGCGGGTCATGGCTCTGTGCACGTTGCGGGCGCCGGCATTATACGCGGCGAGGGCCAATAGCCAGTCGTTGTCGAAGCGACGGTGTAAATCACTGAGATAGTCGAGTGCGGCATTGGTGCCGTCGATTAGATCGCGGCGACCGTCGTACCACCAGGTCAGCCTGAGGCCGACATGTTTGGCGGTCATCGGGATAAATTGCCACAGCCCTGCGGCGCGACCCGGGGAATAGGCGAAGGGGTCGAACCCCGATTCGATCATCGGCAGTAAAGCGATTTCCAGCGGCATATCCCGCGCGCGCAGCTGCCGCACGATATAAGCCATATAAGGATCGCTGCGGCTGGTCAGCGTCTTAAGGATATTGACCTGCTTGCGGTAGCGCGCGATTGGCTTGGCCAGCGGCTCGGCGGGCGCGTTCTCCAGCAAGTGAAACGCGCTCGCCAATTCAGACCATAAATCAGGCTCGGGTCGGCGCGATCCGGGGCCGGCCTTGAATGCTTCTTCGGGGGCGAGTCGCGGCGCGTAATTATCTTCCGGCAGCATGCTGCCGCTATCGATGATGCTGACACGGGTGGCGTCGGCTGCGATTGCATTCGACTCCGCGAAGGCAAGAGGCGCGAGCATCGCAAGTACGTAAACTACGCTGAGTCGCAGGGTGGTGCTGATTTTATATAGCTGCTTGTGCACTCGCTCACCGTCGGTATAGGGGTATCTCGTTGTTCACCACCGTTCAGCGCGCCTGCACTTGCGGGCAGCGGTCAGATACTGGATGGCTAGCCGAAATGCCCGTTTTATATTTTATGGAGTCCGGGCCAAGCCTCCAGCCCGCCATCTTAGCATAAGTGCCTGTGAATCAGTAAGTTGCTTGGCGTTTCGAGAATCTGCCGGAATCCTGTTGCGGCTTGCAGGTAGTGCCGTTGCCAGTGCTTTGCTAAGACTTAGAAACACTCTATGAATGTATTTTAAGTTATTGAATAAAAAGTAATAATGCCTGCTTCGGCAGTGTTGATGCCGGGGGTCGGGATTTGGTATCACCGGTGCTCAATGCATCGGGTAGAATAGCAATTCAGAAATTATCGGTTACCTGGTCAGGAGCGTTAGCTTTGGGAATTTGGCGTGAACAGGCAGCAGAAGCGGAATGGCTGCCCGGACTGAATGATTGGTTCGGTGGTGCCACCGGCGCTGCGATTGTGGCGGCGGAGCAGGCATTAATCGACGAGCTTCTCGAAGACAGTTTTGGCTACAACCAGCTTTTGTTGTCGTTGGTGCCGGCGACCGGCGCCGGCAAGGCGGGGCGGGTGCAGCGACAATTCCGGCTGGGCTCATCATTGCAGTTGCAATCGGCGGTCGGAGTCGACGGTGTTTGTGATTTCCAGCACCTGCCGATTGAATCAGAAAGTCTCGATGTTCTCATCATTCAGCATGTTCTGGAGTTCGTCGAGAACCCGCATTTGCTGATGCGCGAAGCCAGCCGCGTACTCGTTCCGCGGGGGCGTCTGGTGGTGTTGAATTTCAATCCGCTGTCTTTATGGGGATTGTTGGTCTGCGCGGGGCGACTGCGCCGGCATTCGATCTGGCAGACCCATTTATTGGCATCCCGCCGTGTTGCGGATTTACTCGGCGTGTTGGATTTTCAGGTCGATAGCATCGATTTTGCCGCCCATGCCGCGCCATTAGAGGCCCTGCGAAGGGGCGCTGCGCGACCGGCACGGCCCGGCAGGATTCAGCGTCGCGTACCGCTTGGCTGCAGCTATGTGTTATCCGCGGTAAAGCATCGTGCCAGAATGAACCCGATCAGGCCCCGCTGGCAGAGCGAAGCCTTTGCCAATGTGCGGCCGATCGCGGCGGCACGAAATACCCCGTCACATCTAAGAAACCGCTAATGAAAAACAGAGTTATCGCCTATACGGATGGCGCCTGCCGCGGCAATCCGGGCCCCGGCGGTTGGGGTGTGGTGCTGGAATTTAACGGCAAAAAGCGCGAGCTCTGCGGCGGTGAAGCACTGACCACCAATAACCGCATGGAGTTAAAAGCGGCGATAGAGGCACTGGCGGCGCTGACCCGCCCCTGTAACGTGACGCTGACCACCGACTCTGAATATGTTCGCAAAGGCATTACCGAGTGGCTGGACGGATGGAAAAAGCGCGGCTGGAAAACTGCTGCGAAAAAACCGGTCAAGAATGTCGATCTCTGGCAGCAGTTGGAAGATGCGGCTGCGCGTCACGATATTGATTGGCAGTGGGTTAAAGGTCACAGTGGACACCCGGGAAATGAGTTGGCCGATGACCTCGCCAATCGTGGTATTGATTCCCTTAACCTCTGATTATTTCACGAAACGGAGTTTTAATTCCCGATGCGACAGGTCGTACTGGATACGGAAACAACAGGCCTTGAAGCCGCGCAGGGGCACCGCATAATCGAAATCGGTTGTGTTGAGGTCTGCAACCGGCGCCTGACCAACCGGCACTACCATCAGTATCTGAACCCGGAGCGGAAAATTGATGCCGGAGCGATGGATATTCACGGGATTACGGATGAATTTGTGGCGGATAAACCCTTATTCGCCGCAGTCGCGGCGGAGTTTTTAGAGTTTATTGATGGCGCCGAGCTGATTATTCACAACGCCCCCTTCGATGTGGGCTTTCTCAATGCGGAACTGGCGCGGTTGCCGGGGCCAAAGAAAACCATTGAAGGCTGCGCGAAAATTACCGACTCCCTGGTAATGGCACGGCAGAAACACCCGGGGCAGCGCAATAGCCTCGATGCCTTATGTCAGCGCTATCACGTCGACAATTCCCAGCGCGATTTGCACGGCGCATTACTGGATGCCGAGATTCTCGCTGATGTATTTCTGGCGATGACCGGTGGCCAGACCGCGCTGGCGCTGAATAATGATGACCGCTCCTCGGGTGGTAAGGGTGGCGACAGCATCCGCCGGCTCAGCGCCGACCGCCCGGCGCTGCCGGTTATCCAAGCTTTAGATGAGGAATTGCAGGCCCACCACGCGATGCTCGACAGTCTCGGTGGCGGGCGTTGGTAGCTGTGCTTGCCTAGAGTATGTAAATCACCGCCAACAGGCCGGTGATACTCATGGTGATAGTGTAGGGAAATGCCATAACCACCATCCGCATATAGGATAGGCGAATCAAAGGCGCCAGTGCCGAGGTCAGCAAGAACAGAAATGCGGCCTGACCGTTGGGGGTGGCGACGCTGGGGATATTGGTACCGGTATTGATAGCAATCGCCATCTGCTCAAATTCTTCACGGGTCAGTTCACCTGCTAGAAAGGCCGATTTGACCTCGTTGATATAAACCGTGGCGACAAATACGTTGTCGCTGATCATCGACAGTACACCGTTTGCCACGAAGAAGGCGGCGATCCGGGCTTTGCCCTCCATGAGTAATACCTGCTCAATAATCGGCGTAAACAGGTGCTGCTCGTGAATCACCGCGACGATGGCAAAGAAAACCACCAGCAGTGCGGTGAAGGGCAGTGCCTCTTCGAATGCGTGTCCGATCTGGTGTTCATCGGTAATACCGTTAAACGCTGTTGTCAGGACAATAACGCTAAGGCCGATGATGCCGACGGCCGCGACATGAGTGGCGAGTCCGACCACCAGAAATAGTGCGACAGCTGATTGCACGACCAGCGCCGCCTTCTGACTCTCGGTCATTTTTGCCTGTTGGGCATCGTCAAATGACTGCAAAACCGCACGCACCGAATCCGGTAATTTTGCGCCGTAGCCGAACCACCCGGTCGTTTCCAACAGCAGCGCAGTAAGCAGGCCGACCACCAGTACCGGCATGGATATCGGGGCCATCGCCAGAAAGAACTCCAGAAAATTCCACCCCACTTTTTCTGCGATCAACAGGTTTTGGGGCTCGCCGACCAGCGTGCAGACACCGCCCAGTGCGGTGCCCACCGCGCCGTGCATTAACAGGCTGCGCAGAAATGCACGGAACTCGTCCAGGTCTGAGCGGTGCAGGTGTTCGACCTGCTCATCATCGACATGGTCGTGCTCGTCATCGTGGTGCTCATGACTTTTGCCCGAGGCGTAGCGATGGTAAACCGCGTAAAAGCCTGTGCCGACGGTGATCAGGACGGCGGTGACGGTGAGCGCATCGAGAAACGCACTGAGCACGGCCGCGACCAAGCTGAACAACAGGGACAGGATCTTTTTAGATTTGACGCCGAGTAAAATTTTCGTAAAGACAAATAGCAGCAGATCCTTCATGAAGTAAATGCCGGCGACCATGAACACCAACAGGAGAAGGACATCAAAGTTGCCGAGTGCTTCGGCGTAAACCGCTTCCGGTGACGCCATGCCGATCGCGATCGCTTCAATCGCAAGCAGGCCGCCCGGTTGCAGCGGGTAGCAGCGTAAAGCCAGCGCCAGAGTGAATATGAATTCGCCGATCAGGACCCAGCCGGTGACAAAGGGCCCGGCGGTGTATAGCAAAATCGGGTTAATCAGCAGGAAGGCTAAAATCGACTGTTTGTACCAAATCGGAGAGTGGCCGAGGAAATTGCTGATGAAAGCGCTGGAAAGGCTTTGCTTCATAAGTGTGATCCTGTTGTTATTTGCCGCTTGGTAACGTCTCAAAGCGTCGCCGCAGGCCCGTTGCGAATGAGTTTAACACTGCAATGCAGTGCGCAATATCGGGAAAAATTGTTTGCAACAGCGGGTATTGTCGGCGATAGTTTGAGTTGCTTCAAGCTCTGGAATCGCGCTTGGCTGTGTCGTTGCACAGCAATCGGAGATTAGCCTCGTTGGCGCGCCGGACAGACAATAATCCATAACCTCGTATTGCAGGAGAAATCTGTGTCAGAAGTGACGCTCGAATGCACAATAAACAGCCACTCGCTGGAGATTACGCGCAGCGAGATTAAAAAGTCTTTGCGTGATTCCTCGGCGGCCTTTGAAATATTCCTTAGCGATGCGAACGATGAAGAAGCCCTGTCCCGCTGTGCTGACAATCTGCGCCAGCTCAACGGCGTGCTCAACGTCATCGATCTGCGCGGTCCCGAGATTATCGCCCGCGACCTTTATACAGTAGCCTCATCGCTGGTTAATGAATCCGGTGAACAGGCGCAAAATCATCTGGCGGCGCTGGGCACCGGCATTCTCGCGTTGGAGCGGTTTGTCGATTTTATCCAAGTCCGGCAAAAGGACGTGCCGGTACTGGCGGTCGATTCCGCTAATACCATTCGCAAATCCTGTGGTATGCCGCTGTTGTTTGAGTCGGGATGCAGTGGCGCGACGGCGGAGAAGCGCTTCACCCGCGACTCAAAGCTGTCGTTTTCCGGTGAAACACTGGCCCCCGAGCAGCTATCCGAATTAGTCAACGGCCTGTTGGTACATTTTCAGCGCGCCCTCGCTGCAGTCATCAACGGGGACTTTGCCGGTATCCATTTTCACTCGATGAGCCGTGTGCTCAGGCAGGTCTGTGTCGCAACGTCGCCGGGGCCATGGCAGCGTTTCTGGTTTATGGCCTTTGTGACGCTGAAATGTTTTGAGCGCCGCGGTCTGGTGCTGCTTGAAGGCCGCAAAGTTGCTTTGGCGCAACTTGAGGGTTTGCTGCGTGCGCTCAGTTCTGACCAGGGCTTTATTGCGCAACCGGTGCCGGAGGCTCTGGAAGCCGAATTCGCCTATTTGCTCGGTGTTAACAGTTACCGTCAGGGCCCGGTCGCGGAATTCATTAATCTTGCGAATATCGATACCCTCAACCCGGATGATAGTCAGCTCAATCTGTGGCTGGAGGAACTCAGCGGCCCCAGCGCCGGCACAGTGAAGTCGGTATTGGCAGAGGTGCGCTCTGAACTCGGTCAGGCCGTCGACCTGCTAGAGGTGGTAGCCAAACGCGAAGACGGCGCGGTCGAGGAACTGGCGAAGCTATCAGATCTGGTTGATCGTTGCGTGAGCGTACTGCGTGTCGTCAATCTGGAGGTGGTTGCAACTTCATTAGCGGATCAATCCAACAAGCTGAGTGCGATTAATACATCGAGCACCGCCACTGAAATCGGTGATACCTGTATGCAGGCAGCGGATGTTTTTCTGCGGGTAGATTCTTATCTTGAGAGGTTTACCGACGAAAATAGCGGCCGTAAGGGTGGCGCACCGGCAGAGAGTGTCTTTGTTGAAGAGCTCGAGAACAAGGTCAACCCGTTTATCGGTGAGGCGAAGTCATTGGCAATGGGTGAGCTGCAGGTCGGGATTGCAAAAGTCAAAGCCCTGATTGCCGAACAGGTGGAAACGGGGCAGCTGACGCACTTGCCTGAAGAGGTCACCGATACCCTGCAGGAACTCACCGGAGTGAGCTTATTGCTTGGTCTGAAGCGGGCGAATCTGGTTATCAGCGCCTGTCATCAATTTGCAATGAATGTCTCGGAACTCGGGCAGCTTCCTGAAAATAAGCAGCTGCAGCGCATGACTACTTTTGCTGACGTGCTGGTCAGTCTCGAGTACTACCTTGAAGATTTTGCACTGCGCAATCATGCCGATAGCAATGTGCTGCAAATTGCCGAAGACAGCCTGCAAATACTGGGCTATGAGGTTCAGGGCTGAGTCAATATTCAGCCGCTGTCTTTAGTGCGCAGGCGTAGTCTGACTTTGACATAGCCTTTATTTGGCAATCTTTTGATGTTGAGCCGGTCCGCCGCAATTCCCGTATTTTCAAGTTCTGCAACAAAGCGCACAAACTGCGTATAAGCAGCCTGATCAAAATACACTTCGATACGGCCGCGGTCTGCGGGCTCCATCCGGGTGAGCAGCAGATTGTGGCGCCCGGCTGCCCGAGTTACCGCGACCTCAGGTGGCAAATTGATTGCGGGGCGCGCCGAACTTTTTGCGCGTTTCACCTTTTCTGATGCGGCGGCCATCCATTCGATATCATCCTGAGCAGCGGCGCTCAGTCTGGACAGTTGCTGTCGCTCAGAAATGAGGGGCTGCCAAAATAATGACCAAATCAGTAACAGTAGCAGCAGACCGGCGCCACCGTAGAGAGTATGACGCTCGCGGTCGGAACGGTTCCGCAACCATGTCTGAATAGTGGCGATCATTGTGCGGCCTCCGTCAGATCCAGTTGCGCCGTGATTGCATTGCCGGCCTGCGTAACCGTGCCCCGTGCGACGGCAAGACCGGCGTCCTTAAGTGTGCTGCTCAGCTGATCCAACTGGGCATATCCCGGCAGCCTCAGGTTGACGCGAAGCCGGTCTGGATCGCGTTGAAATTCGATTTCGTCGACCTGGGCACCATTTATGTCGGCAACGCCACCGGTGATCAGCTGCAGCCAGTAAAGCAGCGGCGAGCGCTCCCGGTCGTCACCAATAGCAGTGAGAAATTCCTGCATTTGCCGGCGTGGGCTGACGACACGACGTTGCTCGGGGAAAGCATCACGATAAAGCCGCTCAACCTCATAGCTGTATGCGTCCAGCTTGCTCTGCAGCGTGCTGTTGCCGAGAAATACCACAAGCCAGATCAGACTAAGCACGGCGACGCCGGCGATAATAGGGTTTCGCCAGCGTGTCAGCTCGCGCTGCAATTGACTGCGCAGGCTGAATTCATCGCTGAGCAGGTTGCATCCGCTGGTCGGCTGAAAGACGGCGGCAATAGCATTGAGCCAGCTGGCAGCATCTGTACCTTCAACGCTGTGCGCAGCGCCGGAAGACAGCGCCGCAGCATCAGTTTTTGTCAGCTCGCACCAAGTGTTGAAGTTGTCTTCGTCAACCATGCACATATGCGTCGTGTTGCGAATCAGGCGGCGCCGGCCGTCGCTCAGGGTTGTCTGTTCCGGTAACGCAAGGACATCCGGTAGCAGCGCTGTCACACGCAGATCCGCTGCTTCGAGTGCATCATGCCAGCGTGTCATTTGCGCTTTCGCGACCGCGATCAGTGGTTGGTTGCCGGTTTTCCCGACGATCAGTGCGATGTGCAATTGCTCGGGCTGTTCGCAGAGCTGCTCTTCAATCTGGAATTTCATCGCCTGACGGGCCGCGGCGCTATTGCCCAGTGGTGTTGCATGGTGAATGCTGCTCAGTTCTGCCGGGCACAGCACGTAGCAGGGCAGGCGATGGCTGCGCGCGGCCAGCGACGGTAATGCCTGCCAGTTTTGCAATATGCCGTGCTCGGTAATGCGGCCGTCGCCGCTGCGTTGTAGCCAGGCAATGTCCGACGCTTCGGTTGCCGGCAAATAAATCAGTAACGCGCTGTTCAAAATAATTCCCCGTGGCTTCTGGCATAGGATACGACAGTATTACCCGTGACGGTAAAACGGGTCAGCAGCCGCACGCGTGCATTGTAGTGTTGGACTGTGATATCGGATGCGAACCA
Source organism: Spongiibacteraceae bacterium (assembly GCA_041622815.1). Lineage (GTDB taxonomy): Bacteria > Pseudomonadota > Gammaproteobacteria > Pseudomonadales > Spongiibacteraceae > JBFJYC01. The sequence goes on from JBFJYC010000034.1 coordinate 15,783, forward strand.
GTCCGATTTTACCGTGAGTGAAGCCCGGGTCTCATCGTCAATCCTGCTCGCTTTTTCGCCGAACGAAGACAATGCCGTATCAACGCTGGCCCAGCCCTCATCAGGTCGTTGCGCGAGTGCAGCGGCCGCGTCATCGACACTGATGTCATCCGGCAGCATCGCCGCTAATAGTAACGGAGCATCAGCGGGTAGTGTGTTCAGGTTAAGCAATGTATCGGCGGCGGGCAGTGCGCAAAGCAGATCCGCAAGCTGACCGCTGACAGGGTCGATGCCCACCGTCAGTAAATTAATCTCCGATGCTGAAACCATCAGTTGATTCGGGGTCTGGTAGGGGGCCGGCAGTGCGGTATAGGTGAGATCTTCAGCACCGTTAAAGCCGGTTGGTATCTGATCCGTGTCGATCCAGTCCTGAATTCTTTCCCTGATGGTTCTCGCGATACCCGCATCCAGACCTGTGAGCGTGGCGAGCCGTTCGAACTGCCGTGCCGGCAGACTCGGTGCATTCGGATCCTCGGGGTTTTCAGCAGCCCGGTGCAGGCGGTTGAGGTTAAAACAGCTTTGCTGGTCCCGGATGCTGCCGGTAATTAAGCCGCCGTCGATCGGAAAGATAATGTTTTGTCGCGCCCAGGGCTGTGACAGGTGGCTGGTGTTTTCCTCGCGACTGGAATCGATCGCGGCGCGGGACAGGTCTTCCGCACCGATGGCGTACCACCAGGCCTGATCGTTATCGAGTTGGTTGCCGAGACGGTCAATCGAAAACCGCATCTGGTCGCTGATATTGACCGCCGTGAAAGTCAGCAATGCCAGTGCCAGCAATACCATGATCAAAGCGGCACCGTGTTGCCGGCGCGGGCAGCTCACGTTGCTTCTCCCGGTATCAACACCAATAGTTCAATGGCTTCGCGCTCGCCGCTGTCGAAACTAACACGCAGGGCCTTTGGCAGGCCTGCGACTTCAGCGGCGGGCGGCGGCCAGCTGCGGTGCCAGATGCTGCCGTCATAGAAACTCAGAGTCACATTATCAACATCACGGAATAAGCGCCGTGATTGCCATTGTGAATTTGCGGAGGGATC
>JBFJYC010000035.1:0-16742 GCA_041622815.1 Spongiibacteraceae bacterium
AATAGGTCGAGCTGTCAGTTGCCAAAGAGCTTAAACTTTCAAATTCGTAATGCAGTAAGAGGTTTGGATCTGATGCGGCTTGATTAGCGCCGCTCAGAAGAAAAACCAATGTGAATAAAATATTTCTGAGCGCGGAATATGATGTATTCATCCGGCAGTCTCCTGTTTGACCAAATTAAGACGTTAGTTGGAACGTTAAGGAAAAAAACAAGAACGGGCGCGTATGGCAGGATCTAATTTCCAGCGGAGACTCTCTCAATTTGGCGGAATGAAGCAAATACGTACAAACATCGGACTTCAAGCTAAGCCCAGTCGAGATCGTAAGTGCGCAAATGAACAAGGTGGTACGGTTATTGAGCTGAAAATGAAGTGCAACTGATGGCGTTATCGATATGACTTGAGCTAGCGAAGGAGTTAACAATCGCCCCGATTCACGGTGTAAGCGATCTGTCCGGTCTACACCTTGATTTAGATGGTGCCCAGAGGCGGAATCGAACCACCGGCACGAGGATTTTCAATTCGATTGGTTTGATTTTAATTTTCAATTAAATCAGTTGCTTGCGGCGATTGCCATTTCAGTAAACGCTCGATAACGCCAGTTATTATCAAATCTACTTAACTTTTATGGCGGCAAGCCCGTTTCTAAAAGTTGTCCCTCACCAGAATTCAGTGGCACTCTAGTGTCCGGTCTCCACCGTCGAGCTCACGACTTCTTGTCGTTTTGGGCTGCTGTCTGCGCAACTGATCTCATAATAATTGTTGTAGAACCATGGTCAAAACGACGAGGGGGCGAAAATGAACTTAGCAAGTGCTGCGCAAATGGCGGATGTCTTAACCTCCATCTTCACAATCTTTACGCTGGTTTATTTGGCACTACAAATCCGCGCGAGTACAGCGTCACAGCGAGCAGAGTCTCGTCGAGCCAGTGTTGCAGCAACTTCAAGTGTTTTGAACAATTTGGTGCAGAGTAAAGACGTCGCCCGCATCTGGCGACTTGGTTTAAACAATCTAAACGACATTGATCCAGACGAGCAAATTCAGTTTTTTGGGTTGCTCGGACTAATGATGGACGCAGAAATGCAGCGGTTTACCGAGCATAAACTAGAGATATTGTCCGAGGCAGAATATTCGGGGAACGATCAACGAAACACCTTCGTGGACTGGCTTGATAAGCCAGGGGGTTTAGTGTTTTGGAAAATGCATAGGAAATTAGCGCAAAGAAGCTTTCGAGATTACATCGATGGCGCGTTGCAAGAGCGCGTCAACAAACGCACTTCCGAGTCGTCGGCTAGTGGCAGTGATTCTGATAAAGAAGAGTGATGGTGCCCAGAGGCGGAATCGAACCACCGACACGAGGATTTTCAATCCTCTGCTCTACCGACTGAGCTATCTGGGCACTGAGGGGGGTGTTGCGCGAGGCGCGTATTAAACAGGCTTGCCCCAAACCCGTCAAGGCCCGCAATATGCCGATTCTCAGTCATTGTGGCTTTCAGGAGCTTTATCTATGCAGTCTTTTGGTACGCGGCTGTTTATCAGGTCACATATAGCGCTCTACCGGCTCACCGGCGGTGCGCTGGGCGCGAATCTGGCCGGGCTTGAGCATATTCTGTTGACGACAACGGGGGCTAAAACGGGGCTGGCGCGAACTTTGCCATTGGCGACCTATATTGACGGTGATCGGTACTTGGTTGTCGCGTCCAATAGCGGCTCGGATAAATACCCTGCCTGGTGGCACAACGTAAAGGCTAATCCGGATGTGCATGTGCAGTACCGAAAGCGGAAATGTCATATGCACGCCGAAGTCTTAACCCAGGCAGAGCGGGATGAAATCTGGCCTCAAATGATTAAGTACAACCGGATATGGGGCAGCTATGAGAAAAAGACTAAGCGCCCGATTCCGGTTGTCGCATTAACTATCGCTTGATTCGTCCGGCGGCACATAGCCTTCGGCCTGCTCAAAATCTTCGCCGCTGAGAAACTTCGCCATTTGTTCCGCCAGAAATTTACGTGCCTCGGGGTCAACCGCGCTGAGCTGTTTTTCGTTGATCAGCATCGTCTGGTGTTGCTGCCATTCCTGCCAGGCCTGTTTGGAGACGGTGTCAAAGATTTCCTGACCTTTCGGTCCCGGGTAGGGCGGTGCGTCGAGTCCTTCCATATCGCGCTGATATTTTTTACAAAATACTGTTCGTGGCATCGCTAGGTATCCGTTGCGGTTAACGCAGAGTCAAAGATTTTTAGTACGGCGGCGGGTAGGCCGATCGCCGCAGGTTGCGCAGGGTTATACCAAAGCAGCCGGTCGCCATCCATGACAACCCGCGGTTCGGTGGCCAACTCGACGCTGAGCGGGGCGATATCGAGATGGAAATGCGTAAAGGTGTGGCGCAGCGGGCTCAGGACGGTGACGGTGCCGATATCCGCGGCTAAATTTGCAGCGCACCACTGGCCGGCGTCTTCGGCTTCGGGCAGGCTCCACAGGCCGCCCCAGATGCCCTGCTGCGGCCGCTGCTCCAGCAATATTTCACCTGCGGCATTGCGGATCAGCAGCATGCTGGCAGTGCGCACCGGCTGCGTGCGCCTGGGCTTCTTGCCGGGGTATTGACCGGTACTACCCTGCGCAAATGCCGCGCAGCTATCCTGCAGCGGGCAGCGTCCGCAGCCGGGATTGCTGCGCGTGCAAAGCGTCGCGCCCAGATCCATGATCGCCTGGGCGTAGTCACCGGCGGCGAGTTCGGGGGTATTGCGCTCGGCATGTGCCCACAAAGTGGTGGCGACGCCGGCGCTGCCGGGCCAACCCGCTACCGCATAGTGCCGGGCCAATACCCGTTTGACGTTGCCATCGAGAATTGCGGCGTTTTGTCCTTGGGCAATTGCTGCAATCGCTCCGGCGGTGCTGCGGCCGATACCGGGTAGTGCCGACAGGGCCTCAACCCCGAGCGGAAATTCACCGCCGAATTCAGAAATGACGATTTGCGCGCAGCGATGCAGATTGCGCGCGCGGGCGTAATAGCCGAGGCCGGTCCACAGATGCAGCACTTCGTCCTGCTGCGCGGCCGCAAGCCGGGCGACGTCCGGGTAGCACGCCATAAAACGCTCGAAATAGGGAATCACGGTGCTGACCTGCGTTTGTTGCAGCATGATCTCCGAGACCCATACCCGGTAGGCGGTTTTGTTGTGCTGCCAGGGCAGGTCGTGGCGTCCGTATTGCTGAAACCACGGCAGCAGACGCGGTGCAATCAGGGGGGTGTCGGTCACCGGTTTTGCCGGAACCATTCGTCGCTGTCCGCTGCCCGGCTAAAGCCGGCGCGGCTCAGCGCATCGGCGAGTTCGGGGTGGCGCCCAATATTGCAGCTCAGATTATTGCCGGCGGCGCGGCACTCCTTTATCACCCCGTTCAGCAATTGCGTGCCGACGGTGCGGCGGCGGGTGATCTCCCTGACGGTGATATCCACGATCTGTGCGGCGTTGGTATCGACCGGATTGAGCCTGAGCAGCGCAACCAGATGGCCGTTAAAGCGGCCGGCGTAGAGTTGTTCGCCGGCTGCCTGCCACTCACGGATTTTGGCGGCGGCTTCCTGCTCACCAGACAAATCCAGTACTTTGCTGAGGTCGGTAAGTGCTTGTCCGTCGGGGGCGGTCAGTTTTTCGGTGGTTACAGGCATGGCGGCGCGGTGGTAAAAAGGCGGGGCAATGATACTCTGAATCCGGCTGGGATATGTCTTACTTGGGGGCGAATCAGACGCTGTTCAGAGCACGCTCTCCAGCGGGAAACGGTAGGTTTTGCCGTTTTCGGTGAGAATGATCAGGTTGGCGTTAAGCAGTTTGACGGTATAGACGCGCTGGCTTTCCGGCATGCTGATACGCAACCCCTCAGCCTTGGTTGAGAGTACTTCAAGTAAGCTGGTGCCGGTAATGTGATTGACGATGCGGGTGATATCCTCGACATCTTCCGGTGCCGTGGCAACGGGCGAGCCGGCACCCTCAGCGGTTGCGCCCGGGGCTGCCGACAGCAGTGCGCTGACGGATAGCACCCGCAGCATCACTAACAGTTTGTCGAGCATTCCTGTGGTCACACATAACCCCTTTTTATGCAGGCAGTTGCAGAACTGTAGACTAGGCTAACAATCGGGTTGGCGAAACCGTAAAGAAGGGTAAAAAGTCACAAACAAGTGCGCCTCGCGGCGCTAGTAACTTTTCCCTATAATGCGCGCCCGCAAGCATTTAGCGGGCTATTACTGGAGATCTGCCGATGACCGCGACGCCGCGTCAGGCCACAATTGAACGAAATACGCTGGAAACCCAGATCACGGTGTCTGTAAATCTGGACGGCAGCGGCAAGTCTGACTTTGATACCGGCGTGCCGTTTCTGGAGCACATGCTCGACCAGATTGCCCGTCACGGCATGATCGATATCTCGGTCCAGGCCAAGGGTGATCTGCATATCGATGCGCACCACACGGTCGAGGACATCGGTATCAGCCTAGGGCAGGCAGTGATAGCCGCAATCGGCGACAAGGCCGGTATTAATCGTTACGGCCACGCTTATGTGCCGTTGGACGAGGCTTTGTCACGGGTGGTGCTCGACCTGTCCGGGCGTCCCGGCCTGACGTTTAACTGTGATTTCACCCGCTCCGCAGTCGGCAATTTTGATGTCGATCTGTTTGTTGAGTTCTTTCAGGGCTTTGTGAATCACGCCCTCGTGACGTTGCACGTCGATAATCTGCGTGGCGACAACAGCCACCACCAGGCCGAGACTATCTTCAAGGCCTTCGGGCGGGCGTTGCGCATGGCGATTACCTTCGATCCGCGTAGTGAGGGAGTGCTGCCCAGTACCAAGGGCGCGCTCTAAACCGTGGCCGGAATCAAGGTTGCCGTAATCGATTACGGCATGGGTAATCTGCATTCTGTTGGCAGCGCGCTGGCACAGGTCTGTCCGGCGGCGAGCATCGAAATTACCAGTGACGCCGCGCATATCCGCGCGGCGGATCGGGTAGTGTTTCCGGGTGTCGGCGGTATCAAAGATTGTATGGCGGAAATCCGCCGTCTGGGATTTGATGAATTGGTTCCGGAGGTCGCGGCTAACACGCCGCTGCTCGCTATTTGCGTCGGCTATCAGGCGTTGTTTAATCGCAGCGACGAAAACGGCGGTGTCGACTGCATCGGTATGTACGACGGTGAGGTGCGCCACTTTGGCGATGGCCTTCGAGATACCGATGGTGCGCGGTTGAAGGTGCCGCACATGGGCTGGAATCAGGTGAGTCAAACACGTGAGCATCCGCTGTGGCAGGGCATCGACAGCGATGCGCGGTTTTATTTTGTACACAGCTATTTTGCGCATGTTCATAACCGGGCCTTGGTCGCCGGTGTGACCGAATACGGTGTAGTCATAGATGCGGCGGTGGCTGCGCCCGGGGTATTCGGGGTGCAGTTTCACCCGGAAAAAAGCGGCGACGCGGGACTGCGTCTGTTGAAAAATTTTGTTGAATGGGATGGAACCGAATAAGTGCTGATTATTCCGGCAATAGATTTAAAAGACGGTGAATGCGTGCGCCTGCGCCGCGGTGATATGGGCGATGCAACCGTCTATGGGGCAGAGCCGGTGGTGATGGCGCAGCGCTGGGTGGACGCCGGCGCGCGGCGTTTACATCTGGTCGATCTCAATGGTGCTTTTGCCGGTGAGCCGGTGAACCGCGACGCGGTCACCGCGGTTGCCGCAAGGTTTCCGGATTTACCGATCCAAATCGGTGGCGGCGTGCGCAACCTCGATTGTGTTGAGTTTTATCTGTCGGCGGGCGTCAGCTGGGTGATTATCGGCACCAGTGCGGTGACCGACCCCGACTTTGTTGCCGTTGCTTGTAAGCAATTTCCGGGACATATCATTGTCGGCCTGGACGCGGTGAAGGGCATGGTCGCCACCGATGGTTGGGCGACGGTCACAGACGTTGCCGCCGTCGATTTGGGGCGGCAGCTACGCGACGCCGGTGTCAGTGAAATTGTCTACACCGACATCGACCGCGACGGCATGATGCAGGGCGTCAATGTCGCCGAGACCGCAGCGCTGGCCGGGGCGATTTCAATCCCGGTGATCGCCTCCGGTGGTATCACCAATATGGACGATATCAAAGCGCTGCATGCCGCAGCGGGCAGCGGTATCAGTGGCGCGATTACCGGGCGCGCTATTTATGAGGGCAGTCTGGACCTCGCCGCGGCGCAGCATTGGTGCGACGCGCAGGTACCGCAATGAGTCTGGCAAAACGCCTGATTCCCTGCCTCGATGTCGACAACGGCCGCGTCGTCAAAGGCGTTAACTTTGTCGACATCCGCGATGCCGGTGATCCGGTTGAAGTCGCCCGCCGCTATAACGCGCAGGGTGCTGATGAAATCACGATGCTGGATATTACCGCCAGCCACGAGGATCGTGACACGACCTACCATGTGGTCGAGCAGATCGCGCATCAGGTGTTTATTCCGCTCACTGTCGGCGGCGGCGTGCGCTCGGTTGATGATATTCGCGCCTTGCTCAACGCCGGCGCGGACAAGGTCAGTATTAATTCCGCAGCCATCAGAACGCCGGAGCTGATCGATGCCGCGGCGGCGCGGTTCGGCTCACAGTGTATCGTTGTGGCGATTGATGCGCGGCGCCGCGAAAAAGATAACCCGGCGGCGGGCTGGGAAATTTTTACCCACGGCGGGCGTCAGGCGACGGGTATCGATGCGGTGGATTGGGCAAAGCAAATGGTGGCGCGCGGTGCCGGCGAAATATTACTGACCAGCATGGATTGTGACGGCACTAAAAACGGATTTGATCTGCCGCTAACGCGGGCGGTGTCGGATGCGGTGAATGTGCCGGTGATCGCTTCAGGTGGTGTCGGCAATCTACAGCACTTGTACGAAGGTGTGGCGGAGGGTGGCGCAGACGCGGTGCTGGCCGCCAGCATTTTTCATTTCGGTGAGTATACCTTGCTTGAAGCTAAGCAATACCTGAGTGAAAAGGGGATTGAGATGCGCTTTTAGCGCGCGCATCTTCCTGCAGTGACTGGATCAGTCGCGCCCGTGTTTCCGGCGATGCCAGTTGCACAAAATCAATAAAGTTGGCCAAACCCTTGGCGGCGGCGTTCTCCGAATTATAAGGGCCGATCGCGGCACCTTCCCGCGTTTGAAAAAACCACTCTTCACCCTGGCGGAAGACGCGCTCCTTTCTTACCGGTGGCGTGTCGATTTCACCTTTTCTGGGAGTGCGACTCTGCATTGCCGTTGCCGTGTGTTGCTGAAAGGAATTGAAATGCCATTATACGCTCTTTTATCGCGCCGGCGCCGTGGCCGCCGGTTTGTCGCTGCGGCTGAGTATTTGCATGCCCTTGAGCAGATTCAGTGCTTCGTAGAGCTGATTGTCGCGCGCGGCCAGAGACGCTTCGCCGGCCTCTTCCGCTGTTGCCTCGCGGCCTTCGCCCTCATCACCCTCGAGGTGACCGTACAGATTGGCTTCTGAAATCTGCGGCTGCGGGGTATAGGCTTCAATCCGTGCGCGTTCCACTTTGATATCGGGTTGAATACCTTGCGCCTGAATCGACCGGCCGCTGGGGGTAAAGTATTTCGCTGTGGTCAGCTTAATGGCGCGGTTCTGAGCGATCGGCAGCACCGTCTGCACCGAGCCTTTACCAAAGCTGCGGGTGCCCATAATCACCGCGCGGCGATGGTCCTGCAACGCGCCGGCGACAATCTCGGAGGCGGATGCGGAGCCGCCGTTAATCAGAACGACCATCGGCGTTTTGTCCGCGGGCACGTCATCGCTGGCCATATAGCGGCTGTGCGAGTTGGCGAGCCGGCCCTCGGTGTAAACAATCAGTCCTTCATCCAGGAAGGTATCGGCGACGGCCACCGATGCCTGTAGCAGACCGCCGGGATTGTTGCGCATATCCAGCACTACGCCCAGCAGCGGCTTGCCGGCTGCGTGAAGTTTTGCCAGTGCGTTCTCTACATCTTCGCCGGTCCGGGTCTGAAATTGTGCGATGCGGATATAGCCAAATCCCGGCTCCAGTATTTCGCTTTTCACGGATGCCACGGTGATCTTGTCGCGCTTGAGGTTGACCTCAAAGGGGGCGGCCAGACGCTTGCGTACAATCGTCAGTTTGACCTTGGTGCCGATGGCACCGCGCATCAATTCTACGGCCTGCTGCAGGCTCATGCCCTTGACCGGCTGATTGTCGATCTCGATCACCAGATCGCCGGCCTGAATACCGGCGCGATCAGCTGGTGTGTCGTCGATGGGCGATACCACTTTGACAAAACCGTTCTCCATACTGACTTCCAACCCGAGGCCGCCGAACTCGCCGGTGGTATGGCTTTGCAGGTCGGTGAAGGATGATTCGTCGAGGTAGGAAGAATGCGGATCCAGTCCCTGCAGCATGCCGCGAATGGCACTCTCTAATAGTTCACGGTCGTCAGTGCTTTCAACGTAGCTGCTGCGGATCTGATTGAAAACATCAGCAAAGCTGCGCAATTCTGCGAGCGGTAAGCGGGTACTCTCCTCGTTACCCTCGGCGGCGGGGGCGGCGGCAGTTGCCAGGCCTGAACAAAGGCTGACAAGCAGCAGCGCGGCAAAACGGTTCATGATCTGTCCTGTGAAATATCGCAATAGCAGTCCGTCATTGTAGCGCAGAACCGCATTTATCCGCGTGCGCACCAGATTACCGGGTCGACCGGATCGCCATTGCGGCGGATTTCGAAATAGAGCCCGCTGTCCTGCCGGCCGCCGCTATTGCCGACGGTGGCGATCAACTGACCGGTTTCGACCCAGTCGCCGGTGGTGTGCAGCAGACTTTCATTATTGGCGTAGAGACTCATATAGCCGTTGCCATGGTCGAGAATCATCAGCAGGCCGGAGCCTTTGAGCCAATCTGAAAATACCACGCGTCCCGAGTGAATGGCCTTGACCCCGGCACCGGCTTTTGCGGCGATACGGATGCCATCCCAGCGCTGGCCGCTGCCGCTGCGCGCGCCGCCGAAGGCATTGAGCCGGGGCCCCGCGACCGGCCACTGCATTTGCCGTTTGCGTTGTGCGAAGGGCTGGGATTGATTATCCGGCATTTGCAGATCAGCGATTTCTTCCAGCAGTGTTCGCAGCAGCGCCTGCAGTTCGCGCTCTTCCCTTTGCCAGCGCGCCCGCTTGGCTTCGGCGGTTTTATGATTGGCATCGAGTTTGGCGATAACCTGACGCCGGGCGGCAACCTGTTGCTCCAGTTGTGCCTGCTGTTTCAGCAGTGCCTGCTCGGCGGTTTTAAGGGAGTCACGGGTAATTGCGGTATCGCGTTCGACACGCTCAAGGCTTGCCAGGTCATTCAGCCAGGCACCGACCAGATCGGTGCGCGCGCGATTGAAATAGTCGTACCAGGTCAGCGTGCGGGTCAGTTGCGCCGGATTTTGCTGGTTGAGCAGCAGCTTGAGTTTGCTCTGCCGGCCGAGCTGGTAGGCGAGCCGCACCTGCCGGCCGATCAGTTCGCGCTGTTGATCCAGCCGCGAATGGATGCTGCTGCGCTCGACGGCAAATTGTTGCAGTCTTTCGTTCAGTTGCTGCTGTTGCTTGCGCAATTCGCGGCTGCGGTTCTGGATGTCGCCGATATGCTTTTCGGCGTTGCGCAGTTTTTGTAAAACGCCGCCATGCAAACCGCGGATCTCGCTGAGTTGCTTTTCAACCTGCTGCAGCCGTGTTTTTAGTTGGCTGAGCTTGGCGCGGGTTTCCGCCTCGCTATCGGCAAACGCCAGATGTGCGGCGCTGAGCAGCAGTGTCAGCGCTGTCAGGTATCGCAGCGGATGCGCAGCGCATCGTTTCACGCGATCAGCGATCGCCCGGTCATTGCCGCCGGTTGCGGCAGATCCATCAATGCCAGTAGGGTCGGCGCCACATCGGCGAGGATGCCGCCGCTCGGGTCGAGCTGCAGCGCGCGCGGGCCGACATAAACCAGTGGCACATGCTCGGTGGTGTGCTGGGTATGCGCCTGTTTGGCTTCGTAGTTCACCATCTGCTCGCAATTGCCGTGATCGGCGGTAATCAGCGCCTGACCACCGCTTTCGCTGATTGCAGCGACCACCCGGCCAAGGCAGCCGTCCAGCGCTTCGACCGCTTGTATTGCCGCCTGATAATTGCCGGTATGACCGACCATATCGCCGTTGGCGTAGTTGCAGACGATAAGGTCGTACTCACCGCCGGTGATAGCATCGACCAGTGCATCGGTCACTTCGGGTGCACTCATCTCCGGCTTCAGGTCATAGGTCGCAACTTTCGGCGACGGAATCAGGCAGCGGGTCTCACCCTGATATTTCTGTTCCCGCCCGCCGGAGAAGAAAAAGGTCACATGGGCGTATTTTTCGGTTTCGGCAAGCCGTAGCTGGGTTTTGCCGAGCTGCTCCATGACCTCGCCCAGCGAGTCGTTCAGCTCTGAGGGCGGAAACGCACAGGGCGCAATCAGGTCTTCGGAATATTCGGTGGTGGTGACAAATGCAGCGAGCGCCGGCACGCCTTTGCGATCGAAGCCGGAGAATTCGGCGTCGAGAAAGCACTGGCAGATTTCACGGGCGCGGTCGGCGCGGAAATTCATAAAAATCACCGCGTCACCATCCACAATGCCTCTGCTGTCGCCAATCAGGGTGGCGGCAACAAACTCGTCATTTTCGTCGCGGGCGTAGGCGGCTGCCAGCGCCTCAGCGGCCGTTGCGGCGTGGTGCCCGGCTTTATGGTGAGTAAATAGCTGCCATGCCGATTCGACACGATCCCAGCGCTGGTCGCGATCCATGGCGTAAAACCGCCCGACCACTGAAACAATGCGGCCGCAATGCAGCGCGGCAAGCTTGTTTTCCAGCGCTTCGATCGAGCGCAATGCACTGCGCGGCGGCGTGTCGCGGCCATCCAATATGGCGTGCACACAGATATTCCGGCAGCCGCGCCGCTGCGCCATATCTAATAGCGCATGAAAATGCCGCTCATGGCTGTGCACACCGCCGTCGGACAGCAAGCCGATCAGGTGGAGCTGCTTGCCGGAAGCGACCACCGCATCAATCGCATCGCCGTAGGCTTTGTTGTCGTAAAAACCACCATCTTTGATCGCCTGGTCGATGCGGGAAATGCTCTGGTAGACCACGCGGCCCGAACCCAGGCTCATATGCCCGACTTCCGAGTTGCCCATCTGGCCCGCCGGTAGTCCGACATCCTCGCCGGAGCCCGACACCAGCGTATGCGGCGCTTGTGACCAAAGCCGATCCCAGACCGGGGTGTCGGCGTTGGCAATGGCATTGTCGCGGGGATCTTCACGATAGCCCCAGCCATCCAGAACAATCAGTACAGTAGGGGATTTAGTGATCTCGGGGCTCATATTTGCTGTGCTTAGGGGGGGGTTAATCAGGGCTGCGCATTGTACCTGTGGCGGGTAGCTGCTCGCTAGCAAAAGGCCCGGTGTCGCCGGCGGCTCCGCCACTTCATATGCGAGGCTGCTACGCCCGGTCCTGGCATGTATAATCGCGCCCTTTATTTTCCCCGGTTCTGGTCATATGGCACTGTTTTTTCAATTTCTCGCGGAGCAATGGCTACTCGCCGGCGCGCTGTTGTCGTGCCTGTTTTTGCTGATGTTCCACGAATCGCGTCGCGCCGGTACCTCGGTCTCTCCGACCCAGCTGTCGCAGCTGGTCAATCGCGAGCAGGCCTTGGTGATCGATTTGCGCGACAGCAAAGAGTATAAGGCGGGTCATATCGTCGATAGCCGGCATGTGCCTTACAGCAAGTTTGAAAAGCATATTGCCGAGCTCAGCGACTGGCAGGAAAAGCCGCTGGTGCTGGTCTGCAAGCTGGGTACGCATTCCAGCAGTGCCGGCAAAATGCTGGCCGCAAAGGGCTTTCAGCGGGTGCACCGGCTCGGTGGCGGTATCGCAGAATGGCAGGCCCAGCAGCTGCCGCTGGTGCAGGCATAAATTATGGCTGAGGAAGCGGCAGCAGCGCCAAAGCAGCAGTTTGCTGTACAGAAGATTTACCTGAAAGATGCCTCGCTGGAATCGCCGAAGGCGCCGGCCATATTCGGCGGCAATCTGAATCCGCAGGTCAAAGTCGACATCAATACCCGCGCCGGCAAGCTGCAGGATGCCCGCTGCGAAGTTGTGGTGACCATCACCATTACCGCTGAGCAGGACGACGCTACCGTATTTCTGATCGAGGTCCAGCAGGCCGGGTTGTTCCATGTTGCCGGTTTTCCGGATGAGCACATTCCGCAGGTGCTGGGCATTGCCTGCCCGAATTTGCTTTTTCCCTATGCGCGACAGGCTGTGGATCAGCTGGCAGTCCAGGCGGGCTTTCCGGCGATTAATCTGCAGCCGGTCAATTTTGAGGCCTTATTCCTGCAAGCGCAGAAGGCCGCGCGGGAGTCTGCCGGCGGCGATACCACCCGCCATTAGTGTGCAGGGCTGCTAGCCGCCGCCGTCAAACCCGTGCTGGCGCCAGGCCTCGTAAACGAATACCGCAACTGCATTCGACAGGTTCAGCGACCGGCTTTCGGCCCGCATCGGTAGCCTGAGTATCTGCTCAGCCGCCATTGTGTTTAGTATTTCCGGCGGCAGGCCCCGGGTTTCGGGCCCGAATACCAGATAATCCGAATCATCGAAGGTCGCATCAGAGTGAAGGCGCGTACCTTTGGTACTGCAGGCCCAGAGCTTAGCCGGTTGCTCGGCTGTCAAAAAATGATCCCAGCTGTCGTAGCTGCGCACCGCGCTGAATTCGTGATAGTCGAGTCCGGCGCGGCGCAGCCGCTTGTCATCCATGGTAAAGCCGAGCGGGCCGATCAGATGGAGCCGGCTCCCGGCGTTGGCACAGATACGAATAATATTGCCGGTATTGGGCGGGATTTCCGGCTGGAAAAGCACGACATTGATCACGGTGGCTGAGTCTCGATTTACCGGCGGAAAGCGGGCAATTACCTGCACTTTCGCTATAATGCGCCGCTGTCGGGGTGAGTGGGCACCTACTTTAACCCCAGTGAATATGCACAGGAATTACATGCCGAATAAAAAATACATTATAGCTGCGCGCGTCGCGTTGCTTAAAACTTCGATTCTTGCCCTCCTACTCCTTAGTACCGCCTGTACCGTGATTCCTGGCAGTGGCATGAGTGTGCCGCTGGGTCAGCGTATTTCGAATTTTTTCGAGCCGAAAGTGAAGCCGGTGCGGACCAGTATTCAATACCTGCCGATCTCGGCCGGCTTAATTGAAGAGTTGCGGCAGCGGCAAGCCAGCCCCTTTGTACCGAACCATTTCCGCAATGCGGCCGGCCGCTATGAATATGTGGTTGGCGCCGGCGATGTCCTCAAGATTAATGTTTGGGAGCAACCGGGTTCGTTCCAGAGCGCCGACGGCGGTTTGCAGCAGCGCGGCACCGAAGTGCACGCCGACGGCACTATTTACTATCCCTATGTCGGGGTGATGCGGGCGGTGGGTAAGACCACCTATGAGTTACGCAGTGAGATAGTGCAAAAGTTAAACCGGGTTATTACCGACCCGCGTGTCGATGTACAGGTGCTTGAATACCGTAGCCAGAATGTCATGGTTAGCGGCGAAGTATTAAAGCCGGGTCAGTTTCCACTGGATAGTCAGCCGATGACAGTTGTGCGGGCCTTGCAGCTCGCCGGTGGCCCCGGACCGGAGGCATGGCTCGGCAGTGTCGGCCTGACCCGCAAGGGCGTTACCCAGCAGTTTGATTTACAGGATATGCTGAACAAAGGGCGCTGGGACTGGAATATACGCCTTGAAGACGGGGACGTTCTGCATATCGGCAGTAATAGCGGTCGCAAAGTGACAGTGATGGGTGAAGTACTGCGCTCGCGCAGTATTCCCGTCGGCCGCACGCCGGTAACGCTTGCCGAAGCACTAACCGAAGCGGGGGGTATCAACGAGCGCAACGCCGATGCCCGCGGCATCTTCGTGTTGCGCAATGTCGAGCGCCGCCGGCTCGACGGCAAAACCGTTTATTTTTCTAATGTCTACCAGCTCAACGCGAATCGCGCGGATGCATTTTTGCTGGCGGCGAATTTTGAAATGCAGCCGCGCGATGTTGTCTATGTCACCGCCGCGCCGGTGGCGCGCTGGAACCGGTTGATCAGCGCGTTATTGCCGACATTGCTGGCGACCGAGAATGTACAGGACATCGAGCGCAACTAAAGCGTGGCGGCTTTCAGTAATATTCTGGTCGTTTGTGTCGGTAATATCTGCCGCAGCCCTACGGCTGAGTACCTGTTGAGAGACGGTCTGCAAAAGCATCAGGGAATAGAAGTCAGTTCGGCCGGTCTCGGCGCGCTGGTCGGGCGGGGCGTGGACGAGCAGGCTGCAGCATTGCTTGCGCAGCATGGGGTTGACTGCGACAGCCATCAGGCGCGGCAACTGGATGCGCAAATGCTGCATCAGGCTGATCTGGTTTTGACGATGGAGCACGGGCATATCGACGGTATTCGCAGTATTGCGCCGGAAGTGCGCGGCAAAACTTTCCTGCTGGGAAAGTGGAGCGGAGATATTGAAATTCCGGACCCTTTCCGCCGCAGCGACGAGATGTTTTTAGAGGTATATCAATTAATCGAAAAGTCGGTGCAGGGCTGGTTGCCGATGTTGTCGAAGTGAAGGCTTCTGCCTTTTTCAGGTTCACGAAAGAATTAATTTATGACAAATTCTGAAACGCCGGTCCCGACATCGGGCGGGCAATTTGCACAAGTAGCAGATGAAATCGATTTACTCGAACTGCTGGATACGCTGCTTTCCCGCAAAAAGCTGATACTGGCCTGCGTCGCCGGCTTCTTTGTGGCCGCGTTGTTCTATGTGGTCGTGGCGACGCCGATTTACCGCGCTGATGTGTTGTTGCAGGTGGAAGAAAAGCAGGGCGGCATTCCCGGCCTCGATGATATGTCGGAGTTGTTTTCCAGCAAGACGTCGGCGAGTACCGAGGTCGAGGTATTTAAATCCCGCACCGTGATCGGGCGCGCTGTGGATGCGTTGCGACTGGATATCATTGCGGCACCGCGGCGCTTTCCGGTGATTGGTAGTGCCTGGGCACGTATTTTTCAGCCGGCGCCCGGCGAGTTAAACAGCGGTCTGGCCGGGTTTGGTAGTTACGCCTGGGGCGGTGAGGTCATCGAGGTTGCCGGTTTCAGGGTGCCGGCGGAGCTGGAAGGCCGGCCGATGACACTGATCGCCGGCGAACAAGGGCATTGGGCGCTGAAATATGACGGCGCGGCGTTAATGGAAGGTCAGGTAGGGCAGTTGGCGGTAGATGCCGGCGGCGAAATACAGCTGTTAATTTCCGAGTTACTGGCGCGGCCGGGAACCGAATTCCGGCTGGTCAAGGGTAGCCGGCTGAGGCTGGTCAAGTCTTTGCAGGGCCGGATCAGTGTCGGCGAGCGCGGTAAGAGATCCGGCGTGTTGGTTGCCACACTGGATGCTGCGGACCCGGAGTGGGCGGCGACAGTATTGCAGCAGGTCAGTGAGTTGTATGTGCTGCAGAACGTGCAGCGGATGTCAGAAGAAGCAGCCAAGAGTCTCGAGTTTTTACGCAGCCAGATGCCGGGCGTGAAGTCCGAACTGGAGGCTGCCGAGGACGAGCTCAACGCCTATCGATCTAATAGCGGCTCAGTCGACATATCGATCGAAACCCAGGCGCTGCTCAGTCAGATCGTGCAGTTGGAGCAGGAAATTTCACAGCTCAGTCTCAAAGAGTCCGAGTTGGAGCGGCAGTTCCGGCCTGAACACCCGGTATTTGTGACGCTGAACCAGCAAAAAGAACAAATGAGCGCCAAGAAGCGCGCCTTTGAAGCGAGAATCGACGGCCTGCCGGATACCCAGCAGGCGTTACTGCGGTTGATGCGTGCGGTGGAAGTGAAAACTGAGCTCTACACCCACCTGCTCACGCAGGCGCAGGAATTGGATGTGGTGCGTGCCGGTACGGTCGGCAATGTGCGCATTATCGATGACGCGGCGGTCGATCGCGCCGCGCCGGTAAAACCCCGCAAGGGTTTGACGCTGGCATTGGCGCTGGTCCTCGGTGGCGTGGTCGGTGTTATCGCCGCGCTGGTGCAGGCGGCAATGCGTCGCGGAGTGGAGTCGCCGGAGCAAATCGAGAATCTGGGTATTCCGGTGTATGCGACGGTGCCTCAGAGCGATAAACAGCAAGAGACCTATCATGGCGCGCAGCCAGCTCACGTAAACCTGCTGGCAGTGACAAACCCGGAAGACTTGGCGGTAGAAGCACTACGCGGCCTGCGCACCAGTATCCATTTCGCGATGGTCGGGGCCTCGCAGAACCGTATGATGGTGACCGGCCCGAGCCCGAATGTCGGAAAGACCTTTATCACAACCAACCTTGGCGTGCTGATGGCTGCGGGCGGCGACAGGGTGGTAGTAGTCGATGCGGATATGCGCCGCGGCACCATGCATCACTATTTTGATGCAGAGGCGGAGCACGGCTTATCCGAGTTGCTTTCCGGTCAGGCGAGTCTCGACGATGTGATGCGCGACAGCGGCATCGAAAACCTGACCTATATCAGTCGCGGCCAAGCGCCGCCGAATCCGTCCGAGTTGCTGATGGGCAAAGCATTTACTGAGTTGCTGGCTGAGCTCGATCAACAGTTTGACATGGTGTTGATTGATACGCCGCCGGCACTGGCGGTAACCGATGCCGGTATTGTCGGTGCGCAGGTTGCTGCGACCTTATTAATCGCCCGTCAGGGGG
>JBFJYC010000036.1:0-16463 GCA_041622815.1 Spongiibacteraceae bacterium
CGAAATTCCCGAAGAAATTTATGCGGACTGGCGCGCCAATGAGCGTGGCAGTGCCGCGCAGGCTGATTGGCAGGCGCGGTTTAATGATTACGCGAAACTATACCCTGCCGAAGCCGAACAACTGTCGCGACGTTTGAAAGGTGATCTGCCAGCGGACTTTTCCGCGAAAGCCGATGCGTGGATTGCCGACTGCCAGGCGATGTCAGAAAAAGTCGCCACCCGCAAGGCCTCGCAGATGTGTCTGAATGCCTACGGCGCCTTGTTGCCGGAGCTGATCGGCGGTTCGGCAGATTTAGCGGGCTCGAATCTGACCATTTGGAAAGGTTCCAAAGACATCGCTGCCGACGCAGCCAATGGCAATTATATTTACTACGGCGTCCGCGAGTTCGGGATGTCCGCGATGATGAATGGTATTGCCTTGCACGGCGGCTTTATTAATTACGGCGCAACCTTTTTAGTGTTTATGGAATACGCGCGCAACGCAACGCGCATGGCCGCGATCATGGGGCAGCGCAGCATTTTTGTGTACACCCACGATTCCATCGGCCTCGGCGAAGACGGCCCGACTCACCAGCCGATTGAGCAGATGGCGAATTTGCGCGGTACGCCGAATATGTCGCTATGGCGGCCCTGCGATATGACGGAATCGGCGATTGCCTGGAAGGCGGCGATTGAGCGGGCCGACGGCCCGACCGCCCTGATATTCACCCGTCAGGGACTGCCGCATCAAAAGCGCAGCGAAGCGCAGTTGGTCGATGCGGCGAAGGGCGGTTACATCCTCAGCGACTGCGGCGGCACCCCGGACGCCATTATTATCGCCACCGGCTCCGAAGTGCAGTTGGCCATGGAGGCGCAAACCGCATTGGCGGCCAGATCTGTTCAGGTAAGAGTTGTTTCAATGCCGTCTACCGATACTTTTGATAAACAGGATGCAAGCTACCGTGAAAAAGTACTGCCGCCGGCGATTCGTGCGCGCGTAGCTGTTGAAGCGGCGCACCCGGATGGTTGGTTCAAGTATGTGGGTCTCGACGGTAAGGTGATCGGAATGACCACTTTCGGTGAGTCGGCACCTGCCGGTGACTTGTTCGAGCACTTTAATATCACGGTGAAGGCAACCGTTGCCGCCGTCGAATCCGTACTCAACTAAGCGCCAGCGAACACGTTAATGGTGCCATTAGAAAATGCGTCGATGATCGAACGCTTCCTCAGCAAGGAGTCCACGCCGGGCATCTTGCTGATGTTTGCTGCGGTCGCCGCAATTGTTTGCGCTAACACGCCGCTGAATGCGTATTACGATTTGCTGCTGTCGGTGCGGGTGGAAATACGAATCGGCGCGCTGTTTATCGGCAAACCGCTGCTGCTGTGGATCAACGACGGCCTGATGGCGGTGTTCTTCTTTTTGGTCGGACTAGAACTTAAACGGGAGTTCCTCGAGGGTGAGCTCGCCGATCCGTCAAAGATTTTGTTGCCGGCGGTGGGTGCGGTCGGCGGTATGGCGGTGCCCGCGCTTATCTATATGTACTTCAATGCAGCCAATCCGCTGGCATCTCAGGGCTGGGCGATACCGGCGGCAACCGATATTGCCTTTGCGCTTGGCGTGCTGGTGTTGCTGGGTTCGCGGGTGCCGGTATCGGTGAAAGTCTTTCTGACCACGCTGGCGATTTTCGACGACGTCGGCGCTATCGTGATCATTGCGGTGTTTTACACCGACCAGATTTCGGCTACCGCACTGTGGTCAATAGCCGCTGCGCTGGTGGTGCTGTGGCTGCTCAATCGCTACCGCGTCGTATCCTTAAGCCCGTATATTTTTGTCGGCGTGGTGATGTGGGTGGCGACGCTGAAATCCGGTGTGCATGCCACCTTGGCCGGGGTGTTGCTGGCGGCGTTTATTCCGATGCGGGACCGCAATAATCCGGATCATTCACCGCTGATAAACCTCGAGCACGATTTAAAGCCGGTAGTTTTCTTCCTTATCCTGCCGGTATTCGCATTTGCCAATGCCGGTATCGAACTGATCGGTGTTGGTCTTGATGTGCTGACGCATGATGTAACCAAGGGCATCGCGCTGGGCCTTATTTTCGGCAAGCAAATCGGCATCTTCGGGCTGTGCGCGCTGGCGGTGCGGCTCGGCTTTGCCAAGCTTCCCGAAGGTATGAACTGGCTGAGTTTGTACGGTACCGCGGCGCTGTGTGGTATCGGATTTACCATGAGCCTGTTTATCGGATCGCTGGCATTTGAAGCCACCGGGGTCGATATTCACTTTGATGAGCGGCTGGGCATTATTATGGGCTCGCTGGTTTCCGGTACGCTGGGCTATTTTGTCCTGCGCTTTGCGTTTGCGGATCGATCACAGGCTGCCGACTAAGCATGTATACCATCGCCATTAACGGCTACGGCCGCATCGGTCGCTGTGTGTTGCGCGCACTGCATGAGTCGCGGCATGCCCGGCCGTTGCAGATTGTTGCCATTAATGAACCGGCAGACTTGGAAACGGTGGCCTATCTGACGCGTTATGACAGCACGCACGGGCGTTTTGCCGGTGAAGTTGCGCTGGTGCCCGGCGGCTTGAATATAGATGGCAGTCACGTCGCCGTCAGCCATGTTAGTGAGCCGCAGCAGCTGCCCCGCTCGGCAACCGATGTTGATTTGCTGCTTGAGTGCAGCGGTATGTTCGATTCGCCGTCGCTGCTCATGCCGCTGCTGGATGCGGGCGTACCGCGCATATTATTGTCCCAACCCGGCACGGCGGAAATACCGGCCATTGTCTACGGTCTGAATGAGCAGTCGATTCCTGCGCGCGCGCGGCTGGTCAGTGCGGCATCCTGCACTACCAACTGCATCACGCCGGTACTGAAAGTACTGCATGAGCACTTTTCAGTGCGTGCCGGGAATATCACTACCATGCACTCGGTGATGAATGATCAGCCGGTGCTGGATGCCTACCACCATACCGATTTACGAAAGACCCGCGCCGCCGGTCTGTCGATGATTCCTGTGGATACCGGTCTCGCCGCAGGTATCGGTAGAATTATTCCGGCGCTGGACGGCGCTTTGTCCGCCCGTGCAGTGCGGATACCGACACATAATGTGTCGGCGATGGAGTTAACCGTGGAGCTGGAAAAAAAAACGACGCTGGCGGAGGTCAACAACACATTGCGCGAAGCGGCTGAGAACGATCTCAGCGGTATTTTACGGTTTAGCGATGAGCCACTGGCGAGCTGTGATTTTAATCACGATGCGGCGTCCTGTATTGTCGATGCTGCGCAAACCCGGGTCACTGGCCGCCTTGCGTCGTTGTGGGTATGGTTCGATAACGAATGGGGTTTTGCCAATCGCATGCTGGATGTCGCCACCTGTTGGCTGAATAAAACGGAGTCTGAAAATTGCTAAAAATGTCTGATATCGCGCTGCAGGGTAAGCGCGTATTAATCCGGGAAGACCTCAACGTGCCGGTAAAAGACGGTGTGGTGACATCGGACGCCCGTATCCGCGCAGCGCTGCCGACAATTCAGGCAGCCTTGGCGCAAGGCGCCAGGTTGATTCTGATGTCGCACCTCGGTCGCCCGACCGAAGGTGAAGTCGAATCACAGTATTCTTTGGCGCCGGTGGCTAATCATCTGGCTGAGTTACTCGGGCAAAAAGTGTCGCTGGTTGATGAGTGGCGGCTGGGTGTCGAGCTCAACGACGGCGAAGTAGCCCTGTTGGAGAATGTCCGCTTCAATCCGGGCGAGAAGAATAACGACGATGAACTTGCCAAAGCCTACGCCGTCTTATGCGAGGTGTTTGTGATGGATGCTTTCGGCACCGCGCATCGCGCACAGGCTAGCACCCACGGTGTGGCCAAGTTCGCAGCGCTTGCCTGCGCCGGGCCGCTGCTCGCCGCGGAACTGGAAAATCTGGAGCGAGCGTTAAAAGAACCGGCGCGGCCGCTGGTTGCCATTGTCGGTGGCTCAAAGGTGTCGACAAAGCTGTCGGTGCTGGAAACTCTGTCGACAAAAGTTGATCAGATGATTGTCGGTGGCGGCATCGCCAATACGTTTTTAGCCGCTGCCGGGTTGCCGGTCGGTAAAAGCCTGTGCGAACACGACCTGATTCCGGTCGCCCAGGGTTTGCTGGCGTCTTGTGATATACCGTTGCCGATTGATGTGGTGACCGGCAAAGAATTTTCCGAGACGACCGCGGCGGAAACCAAGCTGGTGGCGGATGTTGCCGCCGACGATATGATTTTTGATATCGGCCCGCAAACCGCCTCGCAGATCGCCGCAATTTTAAAAAGTGCCGGCACCATTATCTGGAATGGTCCGGTCGGTGTTTTTGAATTCGATCAGTTTGGCGGTGGCACCGAAACGCTGTCACGCGCAGTGGCGGATTCCGCTGCATTTTCCATCGCCGGTGGCGGCGATACGCTGGCGGCCGTAGATAAATATGATATTGCCGATGGTGTGTCGTATATCTCTACCGGTGGCGGCGCGTTTCTGGAATATGTTGAAGGCAAGGTACTACCGGCGGTGGCGATACTCGAAGCCCGCGCTGCGGAAGGTTAATGTTGAGCCGGTAACCGGCTTGAAAAATACAGTTTAGTCATCTCAGGAGAAGCTCATGGCGCTTATCAGTTTGCGGCAGTTACTCGATCACGCTGCGGAATACAGCTACGGCGTGCCCGCATTCAATGTCAATAATCTGGAGCAGACCCGCGCGATTATGGAAGCGGCGCGCGAAACCAATAGCCCGGTCATCATGCAGGCGTCCGCCGGTGCGCGGAAGTATGCCGGCGCGCCGTTCCTGCGGCACTTGATTCTGGCAGCGATCGAAGAGTTTCCGGAAATTCCGGTGGTGATGCATCAGGATCACGGCACCAGCCCCGCCGTGTGTCAGCGCTCGATACAGCTCGGTTTCAGTTCCGTAATGATGGACGGATCACTCGGTACCGACGGCAAGACGCCGGAGAGTTATGAGTACAACGTGAATGTGACCCGGCAGGCGGTGGAGATGGCACACGCCTGTGGTGTGTCAGTCGAAGGTGAGCTGGGTTGCCTCGGTTCGCTTGAAACCGGTGAGGCGGGAGAGGAGGACGGCATCGGTGCCGCCGGCAAGCTGTCCCATGATCAGATGCTGACCGACCCGGATGAAGCGGCTGACTTTGTCGCCAAAACCGATGTCGATGCGCTGGCGATTGCCTGCGGCACCAGTCACGGCGCCTATAAATTCACCCGGCCGCCGACCGGCGACATTCTCGATATCGAGCGTATCAAGGCGATTCACAAGCGTATTCCGAATACGCATCTGGTGATGCACGGGTCATCGAGCGTGCCGCAGGAATGGCTGGCGATTATCAATAAGTTCGGTGGAGAGATCGGCGAAACCTACGGTGTGCCGGTAGAGCAGATCGCAGAAGGAATTAAGCACGGTGTGCGCAAGGTGAATATCGATACCGATCTGCGTCTGGCCTCAACCGGCGCCATTCGCAAGTTCCTCGCCGAGAATCCTTCCGAGTTCGATCCGCGTAAATACTTCACCGCGTCGATTAAGGAAATGAAAGCGATCTGCGCGGCGCGCTACGAGGCCTTTGGCACCGCCGGAAACGCCGACAAGATTAAACCGTTATCGCTGGAAGCGATGTTCGAACGCTACGACAGCGGCTCACTGCGGGCGGAGGTTGCCTGATCCGCACATTTGATCAGGCGGCGCTGGAGCGGGCGCTGCCGCCACTGCGTCCCGATGCCGGTGTCGCCGATGCAGAGGCGGTGCGTGACTATCTACATTTTTATGAATTCGATTTACTGGAGCAGTACCGGCCATTCGAGCATTATTTCGGCTGGTTCAGTGTGGCAGAGTATCGCATTGTCGGGCATGTTTACCGCCCGCCGGGTGCGACTGCCACCGTTGTCATCAATCATGGCTATTTTGATCACGCCGGGCTCTACGAACATCTGATTGCCTATTTTCTGAGCCGTCATATCGCCGTGCTGATTTATGATCTGCCGGGTCACGGCTTATCTGACGGCGCGCGCGCCAGCATCGACAGCTTTGATATTTATCAGCAGGTGCTGACCGCTGCCTTGGCACTGGTCGGAGAGTTTGGCCTGCCACGGCCGTTGCTGGCTGCCGGTCAGAGCACCGGTGCTGCCATTATGATGACCCATATTCTGAGCGGAAATGCCGCAGCGTTCACAAAGGCCGCGCTGCTGGCGCCGCTGGTGCGTCCGACAGCATGGAATAGCGCGCGCTGGTGGGGCGGCATCAGCAAGTATTTCCGGCCGTCGCTGCGTCGCGTGTTTACGCCGAATTCCGGTGATAAGGTTTTTCTGCGCTTTCTCAGTGAGCAGGATCCGCTGCAGTTCCGGCGCTTGCCGATGGCCTGGGTCGGTGCCATGGCGCGTTGGCATCATGCGTTTATGGCACTGCCGGCATCAGATTTCGCACCACTGGTGTTGCAGGGGACCCGCGACTTCACGGTAAACTGGCGCTTCAATCTGCCGATAATCGAACAAAAATTTAACGGCACAACCATCACCAAGCTCACATCCGCAAGTCACCACCTTGTCAATGAGACGGAGGCGGTGAGGGAGCAGATGTGGCAGGCGATGGATAATTACTTCGGAGTGACTGCAGTTGGCCATCGAACTACTGGGTAAACGACGCTTCGCGCCATTCTTCCTCACCCAGTTCGGCGGTGCCTTTAACGACAATCTCTTCAAGAACAGCATCACTAACCTGATTACCTTTCAGGCGGCGCTGTGGATTCCGACGTATCTGAATATGGATACCAATGTGCTGGTGAATATCGGCGCAATGGTTTTTATTCTGCCATTTTTTTTGTTTTCTGCCAGCGCCGGTCAGCTCGCCGATAAGTACGAAAAAGCGATTCTAATCCGGCGTATCAAGTTGCTGGAGATTGCCATTATGAGTTTTGCAGTGTTCGCGCTGTGGACTCACCACCTGTTGTCGCTGTTTGTTCTACTGTTTTTAATGGGCACGCAGTCAACTTTGTTTAGCCCGGCGAAATACAGCTATTTGCCACAAAACCTCAGCCGCGAAGAATTGGTCGGTGGTAACGGCCTAGTTGAAATGGGCACTTTTGTGTCGATTCTGCTGGGCACGATTTACGCCGGTGTGCTCACCGGTATGGGTGAAAGCGGTCTGCCATGGATTATGGGCAGTGTAATGATCGTGGCGGTTTTCGGTTGGTTGGCCAGTTTGGCGATTCCGCGCTCGCCCGCCGCCAGTCCCGATCTGAAACTGCGTTTTAATATCTGGCCGGAAACCAAGGCCATTATGAAGCTGGCCAGCGCCGACCGGGTCGTATTCCTGTCGATCATGGGAATATCCTGGTTCTGGGCCTACGGCTCAATTTATATGGCGCAGTTGTTCGGCTTTACCCGCGATGTGCTCGGCGGCGATGAGTCGGTGATTGTGGTCATGCTGGCGGCGTTCTCGATCGGTATCGGCGGCGGTTCGATGGTCTGCGAGTATCTTTCCGGCCGCCGTATCGAACTGGGTATGGTGCCGATGGGTGCGGCCGGCATGCTGTTCTGCGGTATTCATTTGCCGATGACCACTACCTCACCGGCATCACTGGATATCGGCTTGTGGGCGTGGCTTTTACAGACAGGTAGCTGGCGTGTCGCGCTGGACCTTTTTGGTACCGGATTTTTCGGCGGTTTGTTTATTGTGACGCTGTACGCGCTGGTGCAGCAGCGCAGCCCGGAGGAAAGCCGGGCGCGGGTGATTGCCGCCAACAATATCTGGAACTCGCTGTTTATGGTGTTGGCGAGTGTCTACGCCATTATCGCCCTGCAGGTTTTCGGGCTGACGATTCCGCAGCTATTCCTCGCCACCGCGCTGATGCATCTCGCCGTATGTGTGTTTATTTTTAAACTCGTGCCCGAATTTGTGATGCGCTTTTTGGTTTGGGTTATCGTCAATACGCTATACCGGATTCGTACCGAAGGTTTGGAGAAAATTCCCGAGGAAGGGCCCTGTCTGGTGGTGATTAACCACGTCAGCTTTATGGATGCTTTGGTGGTCGGCGGTATCGTGCGCCGTCCGGTGAACTTCGTGATGGATCACCAGATTTACAAGCTGCCATTTCTGAACTTTATTTTCCGTACCTGTAAAACTATTCCTATCGCTTCGCTCAAAGTTGATCATGAAATGTTGGAAGCCGCTTACGAGACCGTCAGTGAACGTTTGCGCGACGGTCAGGTAGTGGGCATTTTCCCGGAAGGGCAGATTACCCGTACCGGCGAATTCAATGAGTTCCGCACCGGCATCGAAAAGATACTGGAGCGCGATGCCGTGCCGGTGGTGCCGATGGCGCTGCGCGGTTTGTGGGGCAGCTTCTTTAGCCGTTACTACGGCGAAGCCATGGCGCAGTTTCCGCGGCGCTTCTGGTCCAGAATCGAATTGGTCGCCGGCGACCCGGTACCGGCTGAGCAGGCGACTTCGGAGGAGCTGAAGAAGCGGGTGCTGGCGCTGCGCGGTGACTGGAAGTAGTCGTTGTTTCTGGCGCCGAACAGCAGGCAAAAAAATGCCGGGACTAGCCCGGCAATGGAGACTGCAAACTCTTTTACGATCAGAAGTTAACCTGAACGCTGGCGCCGAGCACTTTGCCTTTGCTCAGTGGTGAAAACGAGGCTCCGGCACCGCCGAATAAGCCGATATTCGGTAATTGTGTGTCGCCACCGTGTGTGACTTCGTCCTTCAGGTTCTTGCCGTAGACCGAGAAGGTAATATCGTCACGGGTATTGAGGCTGACCAAGGCATCTACCATATCCGCCGCGTTGAGTATTCCCGCATTGTTATCGGTATAGGCGGACTCATCACGGTGATTGAAGCTGACACGCGCCAGTAAATTGTGGCCTTGCTCCAATTGATTCTGCCAGGTGAGATTCGCACCGTAGGTTACTTCCGCCAATCTGGGGAGCGCTAATTTCTTGTCATCCGAATTAATCGTTCCCTGAGGTCCGCTGGCGGCGTTGTTCGGGTCAAAGCTAATATCAGTTTTAATCCGGTCGTAGTCGCCGTCCAGGTAACCGCCGTTCAGGCCGAGAACGAATTGGTCACCCAAGGCGGCGATCACCTCTATCTCAGCACCGGTAATTGTCGCGTCGGCTGAGTTGGTAATATTTTGTGTCACGCTACCTGCGCCGGGGAGGTTCAGCTCGCGTTGCATATCATCGATACTGTTGCGGAAAACAGCGACATTGGCTTTGACCCGTCCGTCATTAGCACTCAGCTTGGCACCGATTTCGGCGGAGGTTTGCTCCTCTTCATCAAACGGCCCGGGAGACAGAGCAGGGTCGGTATTGCGCACATTGTAGCCGCCGGACCGGTAGCCACGTGTCAGTGTCGCGTAGAGCTGGGTGTCTTCATTCGGAAACCACTGCACCCCAACTTTGGGCGAGAAGTTGGACCAGGTATCGCGGTCCGAAAAGTTAAAGGAGTAGCATTGCTCGGCGGGCACGGAACAGCCATTCGAGGGGATGGTTGCAATTTTTGCGTCCTTCACTTCTTTCGATACGCGCAGTCCGGTAATCAGTGTCACCGAATCTGTTAGATTCCAATCGGCAGACAAGAACAGGGCTTTGGTGCTGGATTTTATTTCACCGCCCCCGGTGCTATTTTGGACAGCGCCACCGGCAACCAACCGGTGTTCCGCGTAAAACTGATCTTGCTGGAACAGGTAGAGGCCGGCGGTGAGGTCGATGAAGTCGTTAATCAGAATGTTGTAGCGCAATTCGTTGCTGAATTGCTCAGACGCGCTAAAGGCATCGGAGTGAAAGCCATTCGCGGCACTGGCATCGATATCGCCGTCGGAGGAGGCTTCGTAATTTCTATAACCTGTGATGTTGGTCAGGGTGCCGTCGCCGATGTCGCGGGTATACGTGGCAGAGGCGAGTTCCCACTCGTTGTGTTGGCGGCCTTCATTGTTGACGGCAAAGTCAAATGTATCGCGGTCATAGATGGCGTGATTCTGCGCGGCGGGACCATCGCCATAGGACTTTCCACGTTCATACTTTAGTGTGATATCGGAGTTGCCTTCGTTGCCGATAAAGTAAGTCAGCGCGCCACGCAGCAAAGTGGTTTTCGATTTACCGAATTCGGAATTGCCATTGGCAAGGTTTTTAAAGTATCCGCCGTCGTCGTTGTAATAGGCGGCGAATTTACCGAGTAGCCTGTCTTCTTTAAGCGGTCCGGAAAGACTCACTTGGTAGGTTTTATTGCTACCTGATTCCATCGATGCCTTCGCGCTTCCCTCGAACTCGGGGGTCGGGCTTTTGGTGTTAATTAATACGGCACCACCGGTCACGTTTTTGCCGAACAGCACACCTTGCGGGCCGCGTAGTATTTCGATGCCCTCCAGATCAAATTGGTCGAAAATCACACCGCCGTTGGTGCCCAGATAGACGCCATCAACGAAGACCCCGACCGTCGGATCGATAGAGGGGATTGAGCTGTTAACGCCGAGGCCGCGAAATGAAAAGTTTGCCACCCCTTTAGTGGTGCCGATATCATCCATGGCGATGTTTGGTATCGTGTAGCTGAGGCTTTGCAGGTCCCTGAACTGGAGTAGCTCCAGCTGGTTCTCATTAAAAGCGGTTGCGGCGATCGCAACGTCCTGCAGTTCTTCAGCTTTCGCTTTTTTGGTCGCTGTGACCAGAACCTCTTCGAGAATAATGCTGCGGTCCTGGGCGGTGGTCACCCCCGCGAATAACAGAACCGGAAGCATGGCGATGAATTGCTTGAGACTTTTCATATCGAACCCTGTGTTTATCTGCAGATTTTTTTAAAACAAGCTTTTGTAAATATTAGGGAACAGCAACTGAAACTATAGCTGCGAATTTGAAGATAGCAAGACTTGCCCGATCGGGCGGGTTAGTGGCCGGCTTCGACAGCGACCGGTTTCGGACCGTTGTCGCGCAGTAGTTGATAGCGTGTTCTGATCTGTTGCAGGACGCCGGCGGCATGCAGGTTGCATGATTCCAGCATCTGGGTGTGGGTGCCGTGCTCGACAAATTCATCGGGCAGGCCGAGCTGTAGCAGGGGTATTTGAACGGCCTCGCGCTGCAGCAGCTCACACACCGCCGAGCCGGCACCACCGGTGATGCAGTTCTCTTCAATTGTCACCAGCAGCTCGTGTTCCGTCGCCAGCTGCAGTATCAGCGCCTCATCGAGTGGCTTCACAAACCGCATATCGGCCAGTGTTGCGCCCAGCGCCTCGGCTGCGGCTGCGGCGGAGCCCATCAGCGTGCCGAAGTTCAGAATCGCGATATGGCGGCCCTGCTGCTTGATCACGCCGCGGCCGATCGGCAGCGTGGTGAGGGCTTTCTCAATGGCGACGTTGGGGCCGGTGCCGCGCGGGTAGCGCACCGCCGCCGGGCCGTTGTATTGGTAGGCGGTATACAGCAGCTGCCGGGTTTCGTTTTCATCACTGGGCGCGGCGACCACCATATTGGGAATGCAGCGCAGGTAGGTCAGATCGAATGCGCCGGCATGGGTGGGGCCGTCTTCGCCGACCAGCCCGGCGCGGTCGATGCCGAATGTCACATCCAGATTTTGCAGCGCGATGTCGTGAATTAGCTGGTCGTAGCCGCGTTGCAGAAACGTTGAGTAGATGGCGACAACCGGTTTGAGGCCGTCGCAGGCCATGCCCGCGGCCAGCGTCAGCGCGTGTTGCTCGGCGATGGCAACGTCGTAAAAACGCTCGGGAAAGCGCGCGGCAAAGTTCACCATGCCCGAGCCTTCGCACATGGCCGGGGTGATCGCGACTAACTGTTCGTCCTGTTCGGCGGTGTCGCATAGCCAGTCGCCGAACACGGTTTGATATTTCGGCCCGCTCACCGGTTTGGGTTTGCGGATAGCATCGGCGGGCTCTATTTTTGAAATCGCATGAAAGCCGACCGGGTCTGCTTCCGCCGGTGCAAAGCCCTTGCCCTTGCGGGTGACGATATGCAGGAAGTTGGGTCCTTCGAGCTCGCGCAGGTTGCGCAGCGTATAAACGAGCGTATCCAGGTCGTGGCCGTCGATCGGGCCGATATAGTTAAAGCCCAGCTCTTCAAACAATGTGCCCGGTGCGACCAGCGACTTCATCTGCACTTCGGCGTTTTTGGCAAAGTCCCAGGCCGGCGGTACTTTCGCCAGCACCTTTTTTCCGCTTTTGCGCAGGCTGTTATAGGTCGGCGATGCCCAGATTTTTGAGAAGTATGTATTGAGTCCGCCGGTATTGGCCGAGATCGACATCTGGTTGTCGTTCAGCACCACCAGCATATTGGCGCGTACGTGGGCGGCGTGGTTGAGCGCCTCAAAGGCCATGCCGGCGGTCATCGCGCCGTCGCCGATCACCGCAGCGACCCGCTGATCTTTGCCGGTGTGTCGCGCGGCCAGTGCCATACCGAGCGCGGCGCTGATGCTGGTACTGGAGTGGCCGACGCCAAAGGTATCGTATTCGCTTTCCGCGCGGCGGGTGAACGCGGCGAGGCCGTCTTTTTTGCGCATGCTGAGCATCGCGTCGCGGCGGCCGGTCAGAATTTTGTGGGGGTAGGTCTGATGGCCGACATCCCAGACAATGCGGTCGTTGGGCGTCTGGTAGATATAGTGCAGTGCTACGGTCAGCTCGACAACGCCGAGCCCGGCGCCGAAATGGCCGCCGGTCTGGCCGACGCAGTACAGCAGATATTCCCTGAGTTGCTCGGCAACTTCCGGCAGCGCGTCCTCATCGAGACGGCGCAGGTCCATTGGCGTCTCGATGCTGTCGAGCAGCGGCGTGTCGGGCCGCTCTTGAGGGATTTCCTGAAACATGGGTGGCTGTCGGTTTTTCCAGATGGCGTTACGGCGGATAGCGCCAAAACGGACCGGCCATTGTACCGAATTTTAAGAGGCGGCCCTAGTGATCCCGGGCGATCATGTATTCGGCGGCCTCACTGAGGCGGCTGGTATCGCCGGCGAGAGAGGTCAGTGCGGCATTGGCGGCGTCACGCAGTGATTGTACCTGCGCCCGCGCCTTGTCCAGCCCGAGTACCGAGGTATAGGTCGGTTTGTTGCGGTCGGCGTCGGCGCCCTGCGCTTTGCCCATCTGCTCGGTGCTGGCGGTCATATCCAGTACGTCGTCCCAGATCTGGAAGGCCAGACCGATAGAGTTACCGTAGCTGTCCAGCGCCCGCCGGCCGTCGGCGCTGGCGCCGGCGCAGATGCCGCCTAGAGAAACCGCGGCCCGCAGCAGGGCGCCGGTTTTAAGCTGGTGCATGGCCTGAATATGATTGGCGGTGCAGTTCTGGCCGATCGCGGCCAAATCCAGCGCCTGCCCGCCGACCATACCCAGCGGGCCGGCGGCACTGGCCAGACTGCTGAGCAGGGCAACCCGAGTGTCGGCGTTAGCCGGTGCGTCGAGAATTGCCTGAAACGCCAGTGTTTGCAGGGCATCGCCGGCCAGAATGGCGGTCGCCTCATCGAATGCCCGGTGGCAGGTGGGTTGGCCGCGGCGCAAATCATCGTCGTCCATGGCCGGCAGATCGTCATGAATCAGCGAGTAGCAGTGCATCAGTTCGATGGCGACGGCGGCGGCGTCCAGCAAGCGCGGATTAACGTTGCCGCCGATGGCCTCGGCGCCGGCATAAACCAATAGCGGCCGCAGGCGTTTGCCGCCGTTATTGACGCTGTATTGCATGGCTTCAAACAGATTGCCCAGACTGGCGCCATCGATCGCGGCAAAGGGGCTGGTGCGGGGTGTCAGTGCTACGGTCAGCGCGCTATTCGCCCGCAAGCGCTGGCGATTATGGTATTCGCTAAAGTCCGGGCGCAGCGGGTTGATCAAGATGTCGCGTCCGGTAACGGGGCGGAGGTGGTCGCGCCGTTCTGTTTAATCAATACCTGCACTTTCTGCTCGGCGTCGTTGAGCAGTTTTTGGCAGTCGCCGCTTAGCGCCATACCTTTTTCAAAGGCGGAAAGTGATTCTTCGAGGCTGAGTTCGCCGGCTTCCAGCGCGGTGACGAGGCGGTCGAGTTCCGCCATCGCAGTCTCGAAATCTTTGGGTTTGGCTTTGCTCATCGGGGTCCGTAACGGCTGTTTATCGGCGATCGCCACAGTAATCGAGGCCCCGCTGCGGGTCAATCTCGCGGGTCATTCCTGCCTGTCAAAGTTGCCCAACAATGCATTGTCAGGGCCGATGGCAGGCGCGTAAGCTGCAGTTCAATCAATCATGGGATCGCGCAATGCCTGACAATTCCGATATCGCTCTGATCACCGGTGCCTCCTCCGGTATTGGTGCCGAGTTTGCCCGGCAGCTGGCGCCACGCTGCAAACGCATGGTGCTGGTCGGGCGTCGTGCAGAACAATTAGCGGCGGTGGCTGCCGAGTTGGCGAGCGACAGTTTGCGGGTCGATTGCATCACCGCGGATCTGGCCACGCCGCTGGGCGTGACCGAGGTACTGGAGGCGATCCGGCAGCGCGGGCCGGTAACTATTTTGGTGAATAATGCGGGCTTTGCCACCAACGGTAATTTTGCTGAGCTGAGCATGGCCGAACAGCAGCCGATGGTAGATTTACATATCACTGCGACGCTGGCGCTGAGCCGGGCGGCCATTCCGTTTATGGCAGCGGCCGGCGGCGGTGCAATTATCAATGTGTCATCGCTGGGCTCGCTGCTGCCGATGGCGAAGATTGCGGTGTACTGCGCGAGCAAGGCCTTCCTCAATAGCTTTTCGGAAGCCCTGCAGCAGGAGGTGGTAAAGCAGAATATCCGGGTGCAGTGCCTGCTGCCCGGCTATACCCATACCGATTTCCATGACCGTGAATCGATGGGGCAGTTCCGCAAAGATAAAGTGCCGGCCGAGATGTGGATGGATACCGCCGACGTGGTGGCAGAAAGTCTTGCCGCGCTGGCGGATCCCGGGGCGCCGGTGCAGGTGATCCCCGGTGAATCCAACCGGGCGCTTGCCGCGTACTCCGCTTAATGTCTCACGCCTTATCCGTTTAACCGATATCAACTAATAAAGGACTGATTATGAAATTTGCCTATCACCACAGCATGTGTCCCGCGGACCAGTATGTGCCGCTCACAGTTAAGGCCGAAGCGATCGGTTTTGATTCTATTTCGATTCCGGATTCGATCTGCTATCCCAAGGAAGGCGATCCGAACTATCCGTACAACGCTGATGGCACCCGTGAGTTTCTGGACGGCGTGCCGTTTATCGAGCCCTTTATTCTCGCCACGTATCTGGCGGCGGTGACTACAAAAATTAAGTTCGTCACGTCGGTATACAAACTGGCGGTGCACAACCCGGCGATAGTCGCGAAATCCCTGTCCAGTCTCGCGGTGATGAGTGGCAACCGCTTTATGTTCGGGGTGGGCATCAGTCCCTGGCCGGAAGACTTCACCGTGGCGCATGTGCCCTGGGCCAAGCGCGGTAAGCGTCTCGACGAGATGATGGAAATTATCAATGGCCTGATGAGCGGCGATTACTTCGGTTACAAGGGCGATCATTTCGACCTGCCGGAGATCAAGCTCTGCCCGGTTCCCACCGAGCGGCCGCCGTTACTGGTCGGCGGCCATTCTGAGCCGGCGTTGAAGCGTGCCGCCAGATTGGGCGATGGCTGGATTGCCGCCGGCGGAACCGCCGCAGAGATCGCGCCGATGGTTGAGCGTATCAAGGAGTTGCGCAAGGAGTTCGGGCGCGACCACCTGCCTTTCGAGTATCACGCCATGACGGCAGAGGCCTACGATCCGGATGGCCTCAAGCGCCTCGCAGATATCGGCATCAATGAAGTGGCGGTCGCGTTCCGCGACGTTTACGCGTCCCAGCCCGATGACCAGACCGTGGAGCAGAAGTACGGGCAGATGGAGTGGTATATCAACGATGTAGCCGCCAAGGCTGGCTACAAGTAAGCGAGTACTTACTACGTCGTGCGCAGGGCATTCACCAGATCGAACAGATACTGGGCCTTGGCGCGGCGCTCCTGAAGCGGCGTCCGCAGCAGGTTTTGTGCGGCGCCGACCATCAAATCCATGACGATACTGGTAATGCGGTGGGCACTCATATCGCTGCGTACCTGACCGTCGCGCTGCCATTGTGCGATCAGCGCGTGCAGTGCCTCTGAGGACTGGTCGAATTTCTGCCACACCCGGGTGCGCAGCGTGTTCTCCGAATAGGCGCAGGTATAGAGGGTGAACCGCACGCGCCAGCTGAGTTCTGACTGCTCGTCCAGCGGTAAACCGGCCTGCAGCAGCGGGATAAAGTCGTCAATTGACGGCGATTCCAGATTCAGCGCCTGCTGCATCCTCGCGTCAATATCGCTGTCCGCCCATTCGAAGGCGGCGGTGATAATGTCGTCCTTGCTGGCGAAATAATGTGACAACACGCCGATTGAACAGCCCAGCGCTTTGGCCAAAGACCGTGTCGTCAGCGCTTCGAGGCCTTTTTCGGCGATCAGCCGGGCCGCGGCGGCGGCCACCTCCAGGCGGCGGC
>JBFJYC010000037.1:0-16285 GCA_041622815.1 Spongiibacteraceae bacterium
CGGCTTCCCGCACCGCCTGCTGTACCGTCTCCGAATCCATTAGCCGGGCGGAACCTGACTTGCCCGGCCAGGTACCGCCATTGAGCAATAGCTGGAAAAACCGGCTCATTTCCTCAGCGGTGGCATAGAGATTCCCCGACGGGATCACCGAGTCATAAAACTCCGGCGTATTGGACAAATCAACAATTTCATCCACGGGCATGCTGAGCACTTTGGAGAGAATATTCTCAATCAGCTTCGGATTACGCAGTCCGCTCTTATAATTCACTGCGACATTCTCCAATGCGGCACCGTTGATACCGTATTGAAAGTGCTTCATCCCCAGCGGCTTGCGCAGCACTGTGTTCAGATACTGACTGATGGTTTTGCCGGTCACCCGCTGCACGAGTGCTGCGTAAATAAAACCGGTGGTAACCGCGTGGTAAGCCATTTCGCGGCCATGACTATTGGTTGCCGGCGCCTCACACAACAACCTGAAAGCCGATTCCTGGCTGAAAGCATGCTCTGTTTCGATACCGTCGGGCACAAACGGCAGACCGGCGCGGTGATTAAGCAACTGCATAATCGTAATTTTCGCCTTGCCGTTCTGACCGAACTCGGGCAGATAACGACTGACCGGGTGCAGCAAGTTGATCAGCCCGTCTTCGGCGAGTTTATGTACCAGTATGGCCGTAACAGCCTTCGATGAAGAAAACGCACAAACCGGTGTTTCTATGCTGCCGATACGCTCATTTTCAAGGTCTGCATGACCAATACTGCGGTTGACCAGAATCTCGCCATGACGACGGATACACAGGCTCAGAAAAGGATGCACGCCGGTCTTATACATCGACTCTGCGGCTGCCCATATCGAGTCTGCGGCGCCGGCGGGCAAATCCAGGGCAGTGGCGGCAACTTCATCGCCAACCGAAGTCACGGCTTCCAGATGCTTTGGCAGTGGCCGGATTCGCAGGCGGCGTTTAATTCCCAGTAAATCGTGGCTCATTAATATTCCATCGGTGAATTCAGGCAAACGCCATTGTACCTGCGATAGCGCTACAATACCGACTGCCATCAACTCCGGGCGAGGCCCTATGCGCTGTATCAGATTTACGGTCTTTCTGCTCGCCACACTGCTCACAGGAAATGTTATGAGTGAACCGACTTCATCTGCGCTGCACCACACCGAAACCAGCGTCATCCTCGACATGCCGATAGCGCAGGCCTGGGAAAAAATGCGCGACCTCACCGCCTCGGTCAACTACGTGCCGGGACTACTGACCTGCGATATCACCACCGAGCAGCGCGAGGGAGTCGGCACCAGTCGTCGCGTTAAGAATAGCTTCCTGGAGATGGACGAAACCGTCGTTGAATGGACCGAAGGCGGCGGCTTTAAGATCCGCCTCCACGACGGGGCGAAGAAGCCACCGATGTTTGCCGAAGCGTATTTTATCTATGCGATCGCTGATGCCGGCGATGGCAAAACCAGACTGACCACCGCAATGGATTACCGCATGCCCTGGGGTGTGCTCGGGCGCCTACTGAATAGCCTGATGATTCAACATATTGTGCGCGGTCAGGTGCGCGACGTTGCGGTCAGCATGAAGTACAACTATGAAACCGGCGAGAAGACCCCGCCGGCGGAATTGAAGCGCCTCAAAAAAACGCTGAATCTGTAAGACCGGCCCGGCCTTAGTTCATCGCCAGTACGACTTCCTGCTCGACCGACTCTTCGATCGGGGACGGCTCGATAATAGCCGGGGCCTGGTCCAGCGGATCGGCGCCTTCCACCGCATCGCTCAGATCATAAATCTGCGCCAGTATCGGCGACTCAAAGTCGTTTTTGTCGACGTGGGCAAACCAATCCGTATAAACGTGTGCCCGTCGGGCGACACGCTGCACATAGTCGCTGGTTTCCCGCGGCGCCTTGCGCACCATCAGCTCGACAAACTCCTGCACGGTCGGCTCGCTGCCGTGATGACTGATCACTTTGCGGACCCGGCCCGGACCCCAGTTATAGGCGGCGATAACGGCGAGGTTGCGCACTTCTGCATCTTCGATATGAGCGAAATAGCGGTCCTGAAGAATCGTCAGATAAGCGCTGCCGAGTTCGACATTGGTTTCGGCGTGCAGCAGTTCTTCCGGCGCCGGGCGCTCCCGCTTGCCGGTCAGTAGTCCGCGCGCAGCGCGCCCCGCATATTTCGGCACGATCTGCATCAGACCGTAGGCATTTGCGTGACTGGTTGCGGCGGCGTTAAACGTCGATTCTGTATGGATCATCGCCATCAGCAACTGCGGCTGAAGCTCAAAACGCGCGGCCATTTGCTGCACCAGCGGGCTCAGCTTTTCGACTTCGTTGAACTGCTCGGGACGCAAATCCAGCATATCCGCCAACTCGGCGCGCTGCGCATCCAGATAAGCGCCGCGCACTTCAATTTCCGTGAAATAAACAAACATGCCGAGCCGGTTGCGGGTATCGCGGCGCAGCTGGCGGTCCGCACTGCGCTGCCATTCCGGCGCCGCGCCGACGCCGGCGCTGCCGCGAACAGCGACAGACTCAGCCGTGCTGATCGTTGTACCGGACTCATTCAGATAAGGCATCTCATAGGCACCGCCCCAGGAACCGGCCTGCAATTCAGCTAGCACAGCGGGCTCGGCCAGCGGCGCCGCCGCCGGGATATAGGCCATAGCGGGCGAGTTCAGAAATGTGGCGAATACCAGCGCTGCAGCGCGCTGTTTGATGGTTGTAACTTCCATGTGGCGCATAGTGACTCTCTTCGCTTACTGCCACCGGGATCGGTAGCGACGTCTAAGTGATGAGCGCCATACTAGTAAAAACACCTATGCTGGTCCGTGATCCAGTACCCGTATGTAAAAATACTTATGACTTGCTGCGGGAAACGTGAGGCAGGTCTCATAAAACTTGTTGTCGGTTCAGGTTTCAGCAAGCATTCCCCTGCACTGAATGCGCAGGCCGGAAACGAAAAGCGACGGCTAAGCCGTCGCTTCGGGGGCACTTGGAAACTGCCCGGGGCAATGCCGGCGCGGGCTAGCGGATAGCGACCGGAAATTTCCAGTCCTGAGATTGTTCCTGTCGTATTTCCGCATCAGCCAGCAGCTGCCGGTCGGAGCTGATCGGCTGGCTGAAATGATCTTTGTCGGCATGTTTTAACCATGCATAATAATGCTTGGCACGGCGAGTGACGCGGGCAACATAATCAATGGTTTCCTGCGGTGCATTGGCGTCCAGCAGGGCGAGAAACTGTTCCGTACTGGTCACCTCACCGGCCGCGCGCAACATGCGGGTAACCCGGGTCGGGCCCCAGTTATAAGCCGCCAGTACCGCCAGATTTTTAACACCGGGATTCTTAATCCTGCCATAGTGACGCTCGCGCAAAATGGCGAGATAAGCGGTGCCCAATTCGACATTCAGCTTGGCATCAAACAGCTGCTCCGCGTCCGGACGGCGGTCTACGCCGGTCAGGAACTTGGTCGCCGAACGGCCGGCATATATCGGTACGATCTGCATCAGACCGTAGGCATTGGCGGCGCTCTGCGCATTCGGATCAAACGCCGATTCGGTATGAATCACTGCCAGAACCAAATGTGCGCCGATTTCAAAACGATCGCCCATTTCCTGAGCCAACGGAATCAATGCATCCATCTGTTCAATCGAGTCCGGCAGCAGGTCCAGATCACCGGCAATCGTCGACGAGTTCGCATCGAGATAGGCGCCACGGGCCTCCAGTTTTGCGCGGTACTTGAATCTGCCGATGGTCTGGCGTGCCTCGCGGCGCAGCTCATGACCGGAATCACGCAACATATCGGGCATATCCGGTGTAAACGCCGCGGCGGGGAGGCTGACGCCGACTGAAAGTGCCGCCAACGCGGCAAAAGACTGCAGGAATCTACGCATTGGCGCGGTTTTTTTACGTTGTGTTTCTGAGAGGCTCATAGCCCACCGGTTCCTTCTGGTGACTGCATGACTAGGAGGTCCAGAGTGCGCCAGAGACGCCTCTGGCGGTGTGACTCACTTCACACAACACCCCCGCAAGCGCGGGAACCGGTCGCATATTGCGGACCGGTTCACACTTTGCCGGGACGCTAGTCGCTTGTATCCCTAAGCGCCAGCTCGCAAACTACGCGCCTTTAAACGAAACACCGGCTTTGTGATGACCGCCCCACAGGATTACGTTAAGTGGTTTAGAAACTCGGCGCCCTATATCAATGCGCACCGCCAGCGCACTTTTGTGGTGATGCTCGGCGGCGAAGCTGTGGCCGACGACAATCTCCGCAATATCATTCACGATATCGCGCTACTGCATAGTCTCGGTGTCCGGCTGGTACTGGTGCACGGCGCCCGGGTTCAAATCGATGCCGCCTGCGCCACTGCCGGCCTCGAGCCGGAGTTTCATCAGGGTCGGCGGGTAACCACTGCGGAACAGCTGCCCCGGGTGATTGAGGCATGCGGTGCGGTGCGGGCCGGACTTGAAGCCCGCTTTTCGATGGGACTGGCGAATTCACCGATGCACGGCGCCCGCATCAGCGTCTGCTCCGGCAATTTTGTGTCAGCACGGCCGCTGGGCGTGCTCGATGGCATCGACCTGCAGCACACCGGCACGGTGCGCAAGATCGACACCACATCAATCACGAATTTATTGCTGCAACGACAAGTGGTGCTGCTGTCGCCGCTGGGCTATTCGCCGAGCGGCGAAGTGTTCAACCTCACCGCCGAAGAGGTGGCCGCGCGGACCGCCATCGCCCTCAACGCCGACAAACTCATCGCCTACAGCGGGCATCCGGCGCTGCGCGACAGCGACGGCAACAACGTCAGCCACTGCGATGTCGCAAGAGCCGCTGAATTGGTGCCGCATCTGGAGCCCGGCAGCGCCGCGCGTGCGGTCGCTGATGCCGTCATAACCGCCGCCAAAGGCGGTGTGCCACGCTGCCATATCATCAGCCACAGCGACGACGGCGCACTACTGGAAGAGCTGTTTTCCCGCGACGGCTGCGGCACGCTGGTCACCAGCGGCAGCTATGAAATACTGGGCCGCGCCGGGTTTGATGACATCGGCGGCATCCTCAGCATCATCGAGCCACTGGAAGCTGACGGCACACTGGTGAAGCGCTCCCGTGAAATGCTGGAACAGGATATCGGCAACTACTCGGTCATTCTGCGTGACGGCATGGTCGTCGCTTGTGCCGCGCTGCACGTGTTCAGCGCCGACCGCTGTGCCGAAATTGCCTGTGTGGTCACGCATCCGGATTACCGCGGCGGCGGCCGTGCGGAACGGTTGCTGACCGCGCTCGAAGCCGATGCCCACCAGCGACAACTGGAAAAAGTGTTTGTACTCACCACCCAGAGCGCACACTGGTTTGTCGAGCGCGGCTATACCGAGTCCGGCCATAACGCGCTGCCCAAAGACAAACGGCAGTTATACAACTTTCAGCGCAACTCAAAAGTGCTGGTAAAGTCGCTCGGCTGACGTTCTTGCGCGTACCCCGCATATACAGCCGGCAAGCATTACATACCGGTGCCACTATCAGTCTGGAGGAGGATGCCGCGCACCATCTGGCGCGGGTGCTGCGGGTCAAAAGCGGACGCGCGATTCAGGTCTTTAACGGCGACGGCCGCCAGTTTGACGCCACCGTAGCGAAGGTGGACCGCGGCGACGTCGATATCGACGTCGGCGCCGAATCAGCAGCGGCGCCGGAATCGCCGCTGACCATCGAGCTGGGTATCGCCATCCCCGCCAACGACCGCATGGACTGGCTACTGCAAAAAGCGACGGAGCTCGGCGTGCACGCGGTCACCCCGCTGGTCACTGAACGCAGCCAAAGCGCCGCTAAACGCGCCGTAAAACGCAGCAGCCACTGGCAGCGGGTTGCCATCAATGCCTGCGAGCAATGCGGCCGCGCTGTGGTGCCGGTGATCAACGACGTACTCAAACTTCCGGACTGGGCCGCGCAGCCCTTCGGCGGCGATCAGTGGGTGATGTCCCCGGCAGCCGCCGGATCGCCACCAACATCTGACATGAGCAATAGCATCCGCTTGTTAGTCGGACCGGAAGGCGGTTTATCTGAAACTGAAATAGCGATGGCGACAGCTGCCGGTTTTTCCGGCTGGCAACTGGGTCCGCGCATCCTGCGTAGTGAAACAGCACCGCTGGCAGCGCTGGCGGTGCTGCAGCACCTCGCCGGTGATTTTTAAGCCTTAAACCGCGGCGTCCAGCCCCGGGATTACCGCGCCGGTCATTTGCGAAATAGCCTTCAGCACGGCGGCGGGATCCGCCGGCTTGGTCATATAAGCACCGGCGCCCTGGCTGCGGGCCCGGTCACGGCTTTCATCGTTCAGGTAGCGCGAAATCACCATCAGCGGCATCCCCTTGCAGCGTTCATCACGGCCAACCTGCGCCAGCAACTCGTAGCCGTCCATGCGCGGCAGCGCTATTTCGGTGATCAGCAACTGTGGTAATCGCGATGTCGTCTGCAACCAGTTCATCGCATCGACACCATCGCGCTTCTCGACCACCTGCAGGCCGTGCTCGCGCAACATGGCCGCGGTCTGCGTCCGCGCCGACAGCGAATCATCGACCAGCAATACGGTGACCGCCAGATCGGCGACCACCGACTCGAGATTGATACCGGACACACTGCGCTCGCCGCTGCCGGACTCGAACCGTGCCAGCAACTGGAATACGTCAAGCACCACGGCGACATTGCCGTCGCCGCGCACCGACGCACCGACCAGTCCCGGCACCTGCGCAAACGGCGCGCCCAGAGTTTTGACGGTCAGCTCCGCGGCGTTTTCCACCGAATCGACATGCAAAGCTAAATTGCGGCGGCCGTCGCTCATCAACAACACCTGAATCTGATCGCTGCGGCCATCGAGATAGGGCGGTGCCT
Source organism: Spongiibacteraceae bacterium (assembly GCA_041622815.1). GTDB lineage: Bacteria > Pseudomonadota > Gammaproteobacteria > Pseudomonadales > Spongiibacteraceae > JBFJYC01. The sequence goes on from JBFJYC010000037.1 coordinate 6,886, forward strand.
GTGACGCAACAAGATCGCCCAGATAATAGAGCTCGTAGTTCACATCGCCACGCTCTATCACGGGGGTGAGCTGATTGTACTGGTAGGCCAGCTCCGCCGGACTCACCGGCACCACGGCATCGAGCGCATGCATCGCCACTGCGTAATAACCATCCTCGAGCCGCACCATCAGCACTTTATTACTCGACAGCGTAAACGGCAGCCGCATGGAAAAGGTCGAGCCCCGGCCCTGCCGGGTATCCACTTCCAAGCGGCCGCCCAGTTGCACTATTTCGCTGTTGACCACATCCATGCCCACGCCACGGCCGCTGATCTGAGTCACCGCCGTCGCCGTGCTGAACCCGGGTTTCAACAGATATTGCAGCACCTGCCGGTCCTCCAGTTCTGCATCCGGCTCCAGCAGGCCCTGCTCTATGGCCTTGTTGCGCACCGCCTCGATATTGATACCACCGCCGTCATCGGCAATGGAAATAACAATCTCGCCACCTTCACGCTCGAAGCTGACGCGGATCAGACCCTGCTCCGACTTTCCCGCTTCGCGACGGCGCTCCGGACTTTCAATACCGTGATCGACCGCGTTGCGAAGCATATGTTCAAGCGGCGCGATAATCCGTTCTAACATGCGCCGGTCCAACTCGCCCTCGGCGTTTTGTAACTGTAGCTGCACCGGTTTGCCCAGCTCGTTGCTGACCTGCCGCACGATGCGATGCAGGCGCGCTTCGCTGCGTGAGAACGGTACCGTGCGGGCGCGCAACAGCCCGGCCTGCAATTCCTGATCCGTGCGGGTTTGCTGCTCCAGCTGCTGCTGCGCATCAGTGGCAGCATCGTGCAGCTGCGTGCGCAACTGCATGAGGTCTTCGGTCGCTTCGCGCAGCGCCAGTGTCAGCTGTTTCTGCGCATTGAGCTGCGCCTGTTGTTCGGCACTCACGGCTGTATGTTCTGACAGCGCTGCTTCCTGCGCCTCAACCTCGCCGCTTAAATTGCGTACTGCATCACGCAGCCGGTCAGTGCTATGGCGCATTTCCTCACCGATATCGTCCAACACGGATAGCTGCTGGCCGACCCGGTTGCGGGCGACGGCTGCCTCACCGGATAAGTTGGTGAGCGCGTCCAGCAACGACGCCGGTACCCGCAAAGATTCTTCCTGCGCCGGCGCTTTTGTCGCAAGCTGCGGCTTGCCTACCTGCCCCGAAGCTTGCGCAACAGCACGCGGCGGTGGCGGCACATCGACCGAGGGTATATCTGCGGGCGCGGTTGTGACCGGCCGCGCAGCTGCGCCACCGGCAACCGCCGCCATCGCGACGGCAACATTATTGCCGGTTTTCAGGGCGGCCACACCGGCGCTCAGCTTATCGATAGCGAGCCGCAGCTGCGGCGCGACCTGATCCGGGCTGTCGCCGCGCTGCAGGGCCTCCAAGGAGTAGGTCTCCGCATCATGGGCAACATTGCCCAGCGCGGTCTGGCTGGCCATGCGGGCACCGCCCTTGACGGTATGCATCTGCCGCTGAATCTCAGCCAGCACATCTTCACTACCCGAGCTCTGCCATTCGGTCAGTGAGTTATCCAGTGACTCAAGTAACTCGTCCGCTTCTTCGAGGAAGATTTCGACGATCACCGGATCGGCGTTATCCTCTTCGGCCGACGCTTCGTGCTGCGCTTCCGCGGCCGGCTCCGGTGGTGCGGTTTGCGGCGCGGCCTCTGCCAACGGCGGTTCAGCCGGCGGCACAACCGGTTCCGGCACGGGCTCTGATTCTGCTTGCGGTTCCGCCTCTGCTTGCGGTTCCGGTGCGTCGGCAACCTCGTCCGCGGCAGCGGGCAGCGCGACCGCCGCCATTGCCGCGGCGGTATCCTCACCGGCAGCCAGTGCCTGAACCCCGGCGCCCAGACGCTGCAGGTAGTGCCGCAGCTGCGGCTCGACTTCCTCCGCATCCTGCTTGCTGGCGATCAGTTCGGTGGCAAAGCGCTCGCCCTCCTGACTTAAATCGGCAAGCGCCGGCTGCAACGCCATGCGCGCGCCGCCTTTCATGGTGTGCATATCGCGCTGAATTTGTTCGAGCGCTGCCGGCGTACCCTCGCTGACCCAGTCGCCGAGGGCCTGCTCGAGGCTCTCGATCAGTTCGAGGGCCTCCTCCAAAAAGATCTCTACAATCATCGGGTCCGGTTCCGGCTCCGATTCCGGCGCCAGCGCTGACGACCCTGCCGCGGCCTCCTCTTCCCGTGGCGGTTCCGCCATTGATTGCGATTCGGTATCCGTCGCATCGGCCGGTGTAATATCAGGCGCCGGCAACAGCGCCTCAATATGGCTTTGTAGCGCCGCATCCGCAGCCGCGCTGATCGCGCTATCAAGTTCAAACTCTGCGCGGATGCGGGTGGTGTGCTTGGAGCCGGCCCCGCCTATGGCAACGTAAAATAAAACATCGCGCATCAATTGCGGCGCCGGCGCCCCGGCACTGCCCTGGATCAATGTTTCAGCGCTGGCCTGCAACTGCTGATAGATCCGTTGTGTCGCCACATCAGCCGGCGCATCGGCGTGCATGCGCAACTCCACCATCGCCAGCGCCGCCGACCACAACTCTGCGGCCGCGCTGGCCTTGCAGAACTGCCACAACTGCAGGCAGATATTCCCCAGATACTTATAAGCCTTCGGCCGCAGCCCCGCATCCGCAAGCTGCATCATCGCCGTCGCAAACAAGCGGGGTAGCCGCTGTAGCGATGCCTCTGCCGGTGTCAGCTCCGTCGGCAACCCCGCCGTCGGTGCCAACCGCGGCGTAAAAAATGGTTCCTGCGTCAGCAGCGATTCACCGCGCAGCGCCCGGAATTGTCCGGCTAGTTCGATTGCGCGGGCGATGCCTACCGCCCCGACCGGGCCCGGCTCTGCCGCCAAGGCACTGAGCGCGGTGCTTAAGCCGGCATGCTCTCCGCCTGCGCCGATTGTCGCCGCAGCCTCGGCACAACAAAGTGCCGCCGGCAATCGCCCTGCGTCGAGATAGTCGCCCGCACAACGCTGAAGTGCTGCGGCATCGACAACGTCACCGGCAGCCAATGCAGTGAGCGTTTGCGCAATCGCATCTGCGGGCGACACTGCCATCAGCGGTCACCCTCGTCCGCTGCGCTCAGCGCGGCGCTAAGTTTTTCACCGGCTGCATCGAGGGCGGCCAGCAACTCAGGCGGCAGCGATGCGCCGGGCGCGGCAACCTCATCGCCGGAAGCCTTGGTCAATTCATTCAGCGCCGTGCGCAAGTCGCCGGAAAGACGCTTGCTCCGCGCCAACTCGGCATTGCGCTCCTTGTTATCAGATACGGCTTCACTGACGTCATTGCTAACCAGATTACTCAGCGTTTCAACGCGGCTACAGACATCCCCGGAACGACCGGCCAGCCGCTGCAACTGTTCGGCGATAACGGCAAAACCGTTGCCCGCTTCGCCGGCGAGCGTCGCCTGAATCGCGGCGTTCACCGAAAGGATTTCCGTTTGGTCCGCATAAGCAATCAACTCGCTTAATAACTCTACGGTTTCGGTGGCGGATTCGCTGACCCGCACCAGCCGCTGCGCGCTAGCCGCGGCCTGTTGCTGCATTGTCGCCAGCGCGCTGTCGATGCCGTCGAGCACCTCACGACTGTTATTTGCAATCACGCCGCTCGCAGCGCGCTCCTTGGGGGCCGCGTTGCTACCGCCGCCGGCTTGCGCGGTCACTATTTCTCGGGCGCGGGCCAGCGCATCCGCCGTCGCCTGCACCGCGTCGATGAGCGCCGCATTGCGGTTCTGTACAACCGATAATTCACCGCTCAGTGCTTCACGCTCTGCGACTGATTGATCCAACTGCTGCTGCGCCGCGTCGAGCGCCGCAGTCAGCGCCGGGTCCGGCCCGGGTGTCGCGACGACCGCTGCGACCTCTACCGGCGCCGGAGGAGGCTCCGCCGCGACGAGATGTTCCGGCGGCGGGTCGTTGTCCGCCGGCATTTGATTTGCAGTGCCCTGCATCGATACCACGCCCGCCGCCAGCAAACTCGCAACGATGCCGGCGAGACCGACCCAGGTCAGCGCACTCGCACCACCGGTTGAGGCCAGCACCTGCCAGGCAACAAGTCCCGCAGCAGCGATGCCGACGGTCATCAGCAGCACCGGCAAGACAGCGATGCCGGACTGCGGAATTTTGAGACAAGCTTTCATGCTCAGGCCGACGCCGCAGTCGCAGAAAACTGCATGAAGTTAGCGTCATCAATCAGCAGGCCGGGATTGATAACCCAGCGTTCACCGTCATCATCGCGGATAACACCGCTGACATAGGGTGCGAGCGCCGCATCATCACAAGCCGTATCGCCGTCCGGCGCTGCGGCATATTTTTTAATACCGTGAAACTCACTACAGACAAGGCCGTAATAAAGCGTGTCGCTGCGGGAGAACACCAGCACCTGCACCGGCGCAGGCCGCAACATCGGCTCGCCACCGTTGAGATAGGCATGTAAATCCAAAATCGCAAGCACCTGTCCGCGCAGGCCGGTCAGACCAGCCACCCAGGGCTGGACGCCCGGCACACGCGCAAAACTGCGGCAGACATTGACCTCAATCAGATCGGATGCCGCAATCAGCAGTCGCCGCCCGGCAAGACTGAAATCAATACCGGACCAGCCGGTGTCGGATTCCTGAGGGGGAGGAGTGGAATTTAAGCCGCTATCGCCTGAAGACATGGGGCGGAATCAGTGCCGGTTCAAGCCGTGCTAGCTGGCCGTCGCGACATGTTCTTTGATCGCGGACAACAATTCATCGCGGCTAAACGGCTTGGTGAGATAGTGGTCAGAACCGACAATACGGCCCTTGGCCTTATCGAAAAGGCCGTCCTTGCTCGACAGCATGATCACCGGTGTCGATTTAAAGCGTTCATTGTTCTTGATCAGCGCGCAGGTCTGATAGCCATCGAGGCGCGGCATCATGATGTCGCAAAAAATCAGGTTCGGGTCGTTTTCGGCAATTTTGGCAAGCGCATCAAAACCATCAACTGCAGTAATCACTTCGCAGCCCTCTTTCACCAGCAACGCTTCGGCGGTGCGACGAATAGTCTTGCTGTCGTCGATAACCAATATCTTGATGCCCTGCATTATTTTCGCCTTCTGAACTGGGATTCCGGATTGAGCGCGATATCGCCCACTGATTTATAAAAAAGTCTTTATCAGACATGTATTTATCACGGATCGGACTGTTAATCTATATTGTCACGGGCGCCACATCAACTGAGCGGGAAAGCATGGGCACAATACTGGGGGTTGTTATGGACCCCATCAGCACGATCAACATCAAAAAGGACTCCACAATTGCTATGTTGCTGGCCGCACAGGCACGCGGCTGGTCGGTTCGCTATATGACGCCGGCGGACCTGTGGCTCGATGACGGCGAGGCCTGTGCCGCACACCGCGGCCTCACCATCGACCTGAATGCCAGCCCCTGGCACACCCTCGGCGAGCCCGTTTCGGAGCCGCTGGCAGCGCTGGACGTGGTGCTGATGCGCAAGGACCCGCCCTTCGACAATGAGTTCCTGTACAGCACCTATATTCTGGAGCGGGCCGAGGCGGCCGGCAGCCTTATCGTTAACCGGCCCTCGGCGCTGCGCGATTGTAATGAAAAACTGTTCGCTACCGAATTCCCCCAGTGCTGTCCGCCGCTACTGGTCAGTCGCAGCGGCGAGCGACTGCGGGAATTTCATCGCGAGCACGGCGACATCATATTGAAACCGCTGGATGGCATGGGTGGCACGTCGATTTTCCGCGCCCGCGCAGATGAGCCGAATCTCGGTGTGATTATTGAAATGCTGACCAATCACGGCGCCACCACCATCATGGCCCAGCGCTACCTGCCGGAAATCAAAGACGGCGACAAACGGATTTTGGTGGTCGACGGTGAAGTTGTGCCCTATTGTCTGGCGCGCATTCCAAAACAGGGCGAAACCCGCGGCAATCTGGCTGCCGGCGGCACCGGTCGCGCCCAGCCGCTATCGGAGCGTGATCACTGGATCGCGGCGCAAATCGTACCAACCCTCAATGAGCGCGGTTTGATTTTTGTCGGCCTTGATGTGATCGGCGATTATCTGACCGAAATCAATGTCACCAGCCCGACGTGCATTCGTGAAATCGACAATGCCTACGACACCGATATCGGCGGCATGCTGATCGCAGCGATCGCCAAAAAACTGAACGTATGAGCAGTGGCCCCGCCTATTCCGCCGTATTTTCGGAGGCGCCACAGCCCGATTTTTTAAACCGAGCCGCAATTATTGCCGTTATCCTGCATGCACTCGTCGTGCTCGGCATCGATTTCGGCTGGGACAAACCGACCCCGGCGAGTTCCCGGCTTGAGGTCACGTTAACATCACTCAGCTCGCTGACGCCGCCCGACAGCCCGGACTTTGTCGCCGACGCCGACCAGCGCGGCAGTGGCGATAGCGCCGACCGCGCCATCATGACCAGCGAACGGATCTTCACCAATCCTGCGGACGACGGTGCGCCGGCGCCGCAGCTCCTGGCAGCAGCCCCGGAGCACAGCACCCCGGAGCGGGCCATCATCACCAGCAAAAGGCAGGATCTGGCACGCCCGGAACCTGACCGGCAACCCTCGCCGACCGTCACCGACGCGCCGGATGGTAATGATGACCTGACGCGCATCGAGCGCGAGATCGATGCGCTGGAGGCTCGCCTCGATGTGCAGACACAGGCGCTGGCAAAGGCGCCGCGGGTGCGGCGCCTGACATCGGTGTCGACAAAACGCGCCGAAGACGCGGCCTATCTCAACAGCTGGCGCAAAAAGATCGAAACCGTCGGCAACCGCAACTACCCCTTACTCGCCGCCCGTGAGCACATCGAAGGCGAGCTGCGTCTGCTGGTAACACTGCTACCGGACGGCAGTGTCCATGAGGTAAAAACCCTCAAATCCTCGGGAAGACCGGTACTTGACCGCGCTGCACTGCGCATCGTCTATCTCGCACAGCCCTTTGAGCCGTTCACGCCGGGAATGCGTAAGTCTATGGATCGCCTCGAAATTATCCGCACATGGCGATTCGAGCAATCGACACTCACCGCGGAATAAATACAGCTTGTCAGCGCCACACTGACAATTGCCAACACTGAGCGCATAATGACCCGATGTTGGAATTCAAAGATTCACCTTGGTTGAAAAACCAGTTTCTTGTCGCACTACCCGGCCTGCAGGACGGGCTGTTCGCACAAAGTATTACCTATATTTGTGAACACGACGAAAACGGTGCCATGGGCATCGTGATTAACCGGCCGCTGGACATGAACATGTCCGACATCTTTTCCTTTCTCGAGATCGATACCGCGGATGACGGCCGTGACGCGCTGGTATTTGCCGGTGGCCCGGTCAATACCGATCGTGGCTTTGTATTGCACCCCACAGGCGGCCGCGAATGGGAATCAACCATGAATGTCGGGCCTTCGTTGAGCCTGACAACGTCGATGGATGTACTGCGTGCAATCGCCGCCGGTGAAGGGCCGGCGCAGGCACTGATTGCACTCGGCTACGCCGGCTGGAGCGCAGGACAACTCGAAGACGAAATTCAGCGCAATGCGTGGCTATCGGTACCCGGCGATGACGACATTATCTTCCACACGCCATTCCAGCAGCGCTTCAAAGCCGCGCTCGCGAAACTCGGTATCGACGAATCCCAGCTATCACTGGTCGCCGGCCACGTCTGAAGCAGCCTCTTTTGGGTAAGCCCGGCACGATACTCGCGTTTGACTATGGCCTGAAATGGATCGGCTGTGCTGTCGGCCAATCGGTAACCAATACCGCCAATCCGCTGCCCGCACTGAAAGCCCGCGATGGCATACCCGATTGGCAAGCGGTCGAAAAACTGCTCAAAGAATGGCGACCGCAATCGATTGTGGTCGGCCAACCGCTGAATATGGACGGCAGCGAATCACCGATGAGCGCCCGCGCGCTGAAATTTGCGCGCCGGCTGGAAGGCCGCTTCAACATCCCCTTCGCTATGCAGGACGAACGCCTGAGCAGTTTCGATGCGCGCGGCGAATTACTGGCGCAGGGAGGTAATCAGAACTTCAAAGAACGCGGCGTCGACAGCCTCAGCGCGGTACTGATTCTGGAAAGCTGGTTCCGCGAGCAGGCAATCTGATCAACGCCGGCGCGGCGTCTTAATTTCCGGCTCGTCTTCCTGCAGCGAGAACTTGTCAGCCTCGTCCTCCATCGACTCCAGATCTGAATCGACACCGAGCTTGATCATCAGACGCAGGTCGTTGGGTGAGTCGGCGTAGGCAAGCGCATCTTTGCGGGTGATATCACCATTGGCGTAGAGCTTATACAAGGCCTGATCAAAGGTTTGCATGCCGATTTCATTCGACTTGGCCATCAGCGGCTTGAGCTCGTGAATCGCACCTTTGCGTATAAAGTCGGAGGCCAGCGGCGAATTAAGCAACACCTCTATGCAGACCTTGCGACCGTCACCGCTCGGGGTCGGAATCAATTGCTGAGCGATCATGCCCTTCAGGTTAAGCGACAGGTCCATAAATATCTGGTGATGCGCTTCCGGCGGGAAGAAACTCAGTATCCGGTCGAGGGCCTGGTTGGCGTTGTTGGCGTGCAAAGTACACAGGCACAGATGCCCGGTTTCGGCAAAAGTCAGCGCGTGTTGCATGGTTTCACGGGTCCGCACCTCGCCGATTAAGATGACGTCCGGCGCCTGCCGCAGCGTGTTCTTCAGTGCGATTTCAAAAGAGTCGGTATCAATACCCACTTCACGCTGGGTAACGATACAGCCGCCATGACGGTGCAAAAATTCGATCGGATCCTCAATCGTAATAATGTGGCCGCTGGAGTTTTGGTTGCGATGCCCCAGCATGGCAGCCAGCGACGTCGACTTACCGGTACCGGTCGCACCGACAAAGATAATCAGACCGCGCTTGGTCATCGCCAGCTCTTTGATGATCGGCGGCAGACCGAGATCGTCAACCGCCGGAATGGTGGTTTCAATCCGGCGCAGCACCGCACCACAGAGGTTACGTTGATAGAATGCGCTGACGCGGAAACGGCCGACACCGCGGGCACTGATGGCAAAATTGAGCTCGCGGGCGCTGACAAAGTCATTGCGCTGCTGCTCATTCATCATACTTAGCACGACCTCGCGACAGCGCTCCGGACTCAGCGCCTCCTTCGTGATCGGCACCAGTTTGCCGTGCACCTTGATCGATGCCGGCGCGCCGGCGGCAATAAACAAATCCGAGGCGCCCTTATCGGTCACCGCTTTCAACATTTGATCGATCGTTACACTGGCCATGGCGCGGTCCTTAAACCTGGGTCGGATTTATTCATTAGAAATTTTCCGGGAAGCGGGCTTTACCCTTCGCAGCCTGTCGACCGATGACCTTCTTTTTCACCA
>JBFJYC010000038.1:0-16276 GCA_041622815.1 Spongiibacteraceae bacterium
GAGTCGGTTACAATGCCGGCGCTTCTGGGGCGGGATTATGAAAAACAGCGGGATACAGGTATCGAAATGGCGTTGGCGCGACTGATTTTTCAGTCGTCTCCGTCAACTATTATTCAGGTATCTGTCAATGCAAGCGTCACACTTCGCCGAACTCGCCCGGCAACCCTTTAATTTAATCCCCGTTTATCGCGAGGTCCTCGCTGACCTCGATACCCCGGTGAGCGCCTATCTGAAACTCGCCGAGCAACCCTACAGCTGCCTGCTGGAGTCCGTTGAAGGTGGCGAAACCTGGGGTCGTTACTCGATTATCGGGCTGCAGGCTGCCGAAATCATCACCGTGCGCGACCACCAAGTCAGCGTCAGCCGCAACGGCGAAGTGGTCGAAACGCAGCGCGTCGATGATCCGCTCGCCTTTGTTGAGCAGTATATGGCGCGCTACAGGGTGCCGGAGCTGCCGGAGCTGCCGATGTTTTCCGGTGGTTTGCTGGGCTATTTCGGCTACGACAGCGTCCGCTACGTCGAGCGGCGTCTCGCCGACAGTTGCCCGCCGGATCAGTTGCAGACGCCGGATATTCTGCTGATGCGCTGCGATGAATTAGTGGTATTCGACAATCTTGCCGGGACCGTCACACTGATCTGTCACGTCGACCCGGCGGCGGAGGGCGCGTTTGCCTATGCCGGTCTGCGACTCGATGACATGCAGCGCCGCTTGTCGGCGCCGCTGCCGTCACGTCCGGCCCCGTCGCTCGATACCAATCCGGCAGCGCTGGAAGCGCTGGCGACGCAGAGCATGGGCGAGCAGGAGCACGCCGCCAAGGTCGAAAGAATCCGTGAGTATGTTTTGGCCGGCGATACCATGCAGGTGGTGCTGTCGATGCGGATGAGCCTGCCGTTTACTGCGGATGCCTTTGAGTTTTACCGCGCCCTGCGCCATACCAACCCTTCGCCCTATCTCTATTACTTTGATTTCAAAGACTTTCAGGTGGTGGGTTCGTCACCGGAAATTCTGGCCCGCCTGCAGCGCGATGAGATTCACCTGCGGCCGATTGCAGGCACCCGTCGCCGCGGTCACAGCGAGGCGGAGGATCTGGCGCTGGAGCAAGAGCTGCTGGCAGACCCGAAAGAACTGGCGGAGCACCTGATGCTGATCGATCTGGGCCGCAACGATGTCGGCCGCGTCGCGGAAACCGGCAGTGTTGAAGTCGCCGACAGGATGGTGATCGAGCGTTATTCGCATGTCATGCATATCGTGTCGAATGTAACCGGGCGCATCAAAGCGGGCTTGGGCGCAGTGGATGTGCTGCGCGCCGCGTTGCCAGCCGGCACCCTGAGCGGGGCACCGAAAGTGCGGGCAATGGAAATCATTGATGAGCTGGAAACGGTAAAGCGCGGCATCTACGGCGGTGCGGTCGGCTATCTGTCCTGGAGCGGCGATATGGATACCGCGATTGCGATTCGTACCGGCGTGATCAAGGGCGGCGAGCTGCATATTCAGGCGGGCGGCGGCATCGTTGCGGATTCCGAGCCGCGGCTTGAATTCAAGGAAATCCGCAACAAGGCGCGGGCGCTGTTCAAGGCCGCGTCGATGATCGTCGGGGAGGGTGTCTGATGTTACTGATGATCGATAATTACGACTCCTTTACCTTTAACGTGGTGCAGTATCTCGGCGAGTTGGGTGCCGACGTTCAGGTCTACCGCAATGATGAAATTACGATTAGCGGTGTTGAAGCCCTCGCTCCCGAACGCATCGTAATCTCACCGGGGCCCTGTACGCCGAATGAAGCGGGGATTTCGATGGCGGTTATCGAGGCGTTTGCAGGCAAAATTCCGTTGCTGGGTATTTGTTTGGGCCACCAGAGTATCGGTCAGGTATTCGGCGGCGAGGTGGTGCGCGCGCGGCAGGTTATGCACGGCAAAACCTCGCCGATTTACCACGACGGGAAAGGTGTATTTACGGGGCTCGAGCAGCCGGTAACGGCGACCCGTTACCACTCTTTGGTGGTTGCCAGAGACAGCCTGCCGGCTTGTCTGGAAGTGACCGCCTGGACCCAAAATGAAGCCGGTGAGTTCGATGAGATTATGGGATTACGTCACCGAGAGCTGGCGGTGGAGGGCGTACAGTTTCATCCCGAGTCGATACTCACAGAATGCGGCCATCAGTTGCTGGCCAACTTCCTGAAAAGTTAGGAGTAGCGAATGGATATCAAACAGGCAATCGCCATTGTTGTTGGAGGCACTTCTCTGCAGCGCGATGAAATGGCGGCGGTGATGCGCCGGATTATGACCGGTGAGTGTAGCGATGCGCAGATCGCGGGATTTCTGATTGCGCTGCGAATGAAAGGCGAAACGGTGGCGGAGATTACCGGTGCGGCGATGGTGATGCGCGAGCTGATGACACCGGTAGCGGTCGCCGGTGACGACCTTATCGATATTGTCGGTACCGGCGGTGACGGTGCCAAAATATTTAATGTCTCCACCGCCAGCAGCATTGTTTGCGCAGCGGCGGGTGCCCGTGTGGCCAAACATGGTAACCGCTCCGTCAGCAGCAGCAGCGGCGCGGCGGATGTGTTGGCGGCGGCCGGTGTGAATCTCGATATTGATGCCGGCGGCGTGGCGCAATGTATCGAGCAGGTCGGGCTCGGGTTTATGTTTGCTGTGAATCATCACGCGGCTATGCGTTTTGCGATCGGGCCGCGCAAGGAGTTGGCCACGCGTACAATTTTTAATGTGCTCGGGCCGTTGACCAATCCTGCCGGTGTTAAGCGGCAGTTATTGGGTGTGTTCTCCGCCGACCTGCTGCGACCGCTGGCCGAGGTGTTGCGGGAGCTGGGCAGCGAACATGTATTGGTGGTGCATTCTGAAGACGGCCTCGACGAAATCAGTATCGCAGCGCCAACCCTGGTTGCTGAATTACGCAACGGTGAGATCACCGAATACACCATTGCACCAGCGGATTTTGGCATTGACTCCGACAGCCTAGACGGGCTGCGGGTGGAAGATGCCGCGCAGAGCTTGCAGGTGATCAACGCGCTGCTGACCGGCGCCTGCGGCGCTGCGGCTGATATGGTGGCGATGAATGCGGGTGCCGCGCTCTATGTTGCCGGATTGGCCGGCGATATCAAGGCGGGCGTTGCGCTGGCGCAGAAAACCCTGGCCAGCGGCAAAGGCGCCGACAAGCTGGAGCAGCTGGCGGAATTTAGCCGGGGGCTTTCCGCATCGTGAGCGATAACGCATCCAACAGCGGTGTGCCGACGGTGCTGCGCAGGATTATCGACCGCAAGTTTGAAGAGGTGGCCGAGCGCGCCCGGCGCCGCTCTGTCGATGAGATGCGGGTCGCGATTGCCTCGGCGCCGCCGCCGCGCGGATTTATCAGATCGCTGAAACAGAATATTGCGGCGGGGCACAGCGCGGTGATTGCCGAAGTGAAGCGGGCATCGCCGTCGAAGGGCCTGATACGCAAGGACTTTGATCCTGCGGCGATCGCGAAAAGTTATGAGGTCGGTGGCGCTGCCTGCCTGTCGGTTCTGACCGATATCGATTTTTTTCAGGGTGCCGATGATTTTCTGGTACAGGCCAGAAATGCCTGCGTGTTGCCGGTGTTGCGCAAAGACTTTTTGGTGGACGCCTCGCAGGTCTACGAATCGCGCTTGCTCGGCGCCGATTGCATTCTATTGATAGTTGCGGCGCTCGATGATGAAAAATTGCACGAGCTCAATGCGCTGGGTCACGAGTTGGGCATGGATGTGCTGGTTGAGGTGCACGATGAGGCGGAAATGGCGCGGGCCTTAGCGCTGAACAGCCCGCTGATCGGCATCAATAACCGGGACCTGCATACGTTTGATACCTCGCTCGATACAACCCGGAGACTGGCAGCACTGGTTGAGGGGCATAACTGTTTGCTGGTCACCGAGAGCGGTATTCATACCGCGGAAGATGTCGCGCTCATGCGCAGCAGCGGTATTAATACGTTTTTGGTGGGCGAAGCCTTTATGCGCCACCCAGAGCCCGGCGACAAATTGCGTGAGTTGTTTTTCCAGCTGCCTGCATAGTCGCGGTCTGATATAGGGTCGGCGTCGCAAGCACGCCGTTACTCCACAACCGGCGGCCCTCCGGGCTGCCCTCAGTCGGTTGAGAGCCCTGTGAAGCGGTCTCTCGCCGCTTCTTCGGCGTCCGGTTTTTACGTTACGTAACGGCGTGCTTGCGCCGCCTTTGCGCAATGTCTGCAATCTGTGTCGTTTCGTTAAAGTGTTATGGGTGCCACTTTCTTAGAGGCAGCGACAGAGCAGCGCTGCTTCACAACCGCCGGCCCTCCCGGGCTGCCCTCAGTCGGTTGAGAGCCCTGTGACGCGGTCTCTCGCCACTTCTTCGGCGTCCGGTTTTTACGTTACGTAGCGCTGCCCTGTCGCTGCCTCTAAGCGTTGCCGGAATCGGGCTACAGAGTACCAATCAGAACGCTAGCGCGTACCGAAGACCACCATGGTTTTGCCTTTGACGGATACCAGCCCCTGATCCTCAAGGGTTTTCAGTACCCGGCCAACCATTTCCCGGGAGCAGCCGACGATACGGCCGATTTCCTGGCGGGTGATTTTGATCTGCATGCCATCGGGGTGAGTCATTGCGTCGGGCTGCTTGCACAGGTCGAGCAGAGTGCCGGCAACACGGCCGGTAACATCAACAAAGGCAAGGTCGCCGACTTTGCGGGTGGTGTCGCGCAGGCGTTGCGCCATTTGCTTGCCCAGTGCGTAGAGCACGTGGGGAAACTGGTCCTGTAATTCAATGAAGCGGGTGTAGCTGATTTCGGCCACTTCGCACTCGGTTTTACATCGCACCCAGGCGCTGCGCTTTTCTTCCTGTCCGTAAAGCCCCATCTCACCGAAGAAGTCGCCTTTGTTGAGGTAGGCGACAATCATTTCGCGACCGTCATCGTCTTCGATCAGGATGGTGACCGAACCGTTGACGATATAAAACAGGGAGTCGGCATCATCGCCGGCGTAGATAATGGTGCTCTTGGCGCGAAAGGTTTTGCGGCGGCAGTGATTTAAGAACTGATCGATATTCTGTATGGATGGTTCGGTTGCCATGCTTGGTCCTAAATCCTTCGTTTATATCGTGTGAAGTCAAATAAGTATTACACAAATTCCTGAAATGTAGCGAGTTTTATGAATTCCGTCACTGTTCCGCAGGGGCGGCCGTGATAGCGAGTTATGCTAATATCGCGCGTTTTTGGATTCGGAGAGCAGTTCATGGAAGCGACGATCACCTGGTTGGATGGCGTGCGTTTCGAAGGTCGCAGCGGCAGCGGACATTCGGTGGTGATGGATGGACCGCCGGATCACGGTGGTAAAAACGGCGGTGCCCGCCCGATGGAAATGATGTTGATGGGCATGGGCGGCTGCGCATCATTCGATGTCATGAGTATTCTCAGCAAGTCCCGTCAGCAGGTGACCTCCTGCGTCGCCGAATTAAATGCGGAGCGCGCTGATGCGGTGCCGGCAGTATTTACCCTTATCCATATCAAGTTTATTGTCAGCGGTACCAAGCTGAAAGAGGCGCAGGTGAAGCGCGCGGTGGAGTTATCAGCGGAAAAGTATTGCTCAGCCTCGATTATGCTCGCCGCCGGCGGTGTGGAGATCACGCATAGTTATGAAATTATCGAAGGCTGATCTGTATGACTAATCCAAAGCGCCCGGGAGGTAATCTCGGGTTGCGGCATGTCGCGCTGTATGTGGCAGACCTCGAAGCTTGCTGCCGGTTTTACACCGGGTTGCTGGGCATGGAGTTGGAGTGGCAGCCCGATGCTGACAATATCTATCTGCACGGCAATGGCGATAATCTGGCGCTGCATCGCGCCACCACTGCGTTAGCGGAGAGTGGCCAACGTCTCGACCATATCGGATTTATTCTGCGGACAGCAGCGGATGTCGATAGCTGGTATGCGTGGTTGCGAGATGCCGGCGCGACTTTGCACAGCGAGCCGAAGACCCATCGTGACGGCGCTAGAAGTTTTTATTGCGCCGATCCGGCGGGCAATGTTGTGCAGATGATTTACCACCCGCCGATATCTGATCAGCAACTATAAGTGGTAGGTGCTGCGTGTCATCACCTTGGATAACAGCGTCATCACTTGCTTTAGTTCCGGCGAAAATTCTTTGCCACCGGCGGCCAGTGCCTTGCTGCCATGGGCTGCTTCATCTTCCAACATTTGTTGCAGAATTTTACGACTGCGCTCATCTTCGAACGGGATTTCGTGTAAATGCTCACGCAGATGCGCGCAGACCTGATCTTCGGTGGCAGCGACGAAGCCAAGACTGACTTTGTCGCCGATCGCGCCCGCGACGGCGCCGATGGCAAAGGACATGCCGTAGAACAGCGGGTTTAAATAGCTGGGCCGGCTGTCGAGCTCCTTGAGCCGCACTTCGCACCAGGCGAGATGGTCAATTTCCTCATCGGCGGATTCCGCCATCGCGGCTTTGATGTCGGGGTCACGCGCGGTAAGCGCCTGCCCCTGATACAGCGCCTGTGCGCAGACTTCACCGGTATGGTTGATGCGCATCATGCCTGCGGTATGGGCGCGTTGCCCGTTATCGCCGCGGTAATCAAATTCGTGGCTGTCCGCAGCGGGGTTTTCGCGGCGGGATTGCGCCGACCCCGGGGCAATCGTTTTCAGTACCCGGTCGAGCGCGCCGATCAGGCGGTCTTCTGCTGATAGCTCGCGGCTCATGCTTTAGCCCTGCTCACGGTCCACCGCCCGGTAGCCGATATCGCGCCGCAACATGGCGGTCGGCCAATCAATTTTTGAAATCAGCTCATAGGCGCCGCGTTGAGCCGCAGCGATACTGTCGCCGAGTGCGGTGGCGCACAAAACCCGGCCACCGTTGGTAACAATCGCATCACCATCATTGCGGGTGCCGGCGTGGAACACTTTGCGGCCTTCACTGTCGGCAGTTGTGAGTCCGCCGATGGCTTCGCCTTTCTGATAGCTACCGGGATAACCGTCCGCTGCAAGGACTACGCCAAGGGCCGCCTGAGGATTCCATTGCGCCTCTTCCGCGGCGAGATCGCCTTCCAGTGCGGCGAGGCAGTGGGCGACCAGATCCGATTGCATACGCATCATAATCGGCTGGGTTTCCGGGTCGCCAAAGCGGCAATTGAACTCGATAACAAACGGCGCACCGTCATCGCGAATCATCAGGCCTGCATATAAAAAGCCGGTATAGGGAGTGCCGTCTGCGGCCATACCAGCGACAGTCGGTTCGATGACTTCCTGCATGATGCGTGCATAGACCGCATTACTCACCACCGGCGCCGGTGAATAGGCGCCCATGCCGCCGGTATTCGGTCCGGTGTCGCCGTCGCCGGCACGCTTGTGATCCTGGCTGGTCGCCATCGGCAGGATCGAAGTGCCGTCGGCGATCACGATAAAGCTGGCCTCTTCTCCGGTCAGAAAATCTTCAATGAGGACGCGATGCCCGGCTTCGCCGAAGGCATTGCCACTAAGCATATCGGTGACCGCAGCCTCGGCCTGTTCGATGGTTTCGGCAACAATCACGCCTTTGCCCGCCGCCAGGCCATCGGCTTTTACTACAATCGGTGCGCCGCGGCTGCGGATATAGGCGATAGCCTCTTCGATGTCGGTAAAGGACTCGCCGGCCGCGGTGGGAATGTTGTGGCGCGCGAGGAATTCTTTGGTAAAGGTTTTCGAACCTTCGAGTTGTGCTGCCGCCGCCGACGGCCCGAAGCACTGCAATCCCTCTGCCTTGAAGCGGTCGACGATGCCGGCCACCAGTGGTGCTTCCGGCCCGACAATACTGAGCCCGATATCTTTCTCTTTGGCAAAAGCCAGTAGCGCGTCGATATCCTCGGCACCGATATCCACATTGCGGATACCGGCTTCCATCGCGGTACCGGCGTTGCCCGGTGCCACGTAAACAATGTCCGCCAGCGGCGATTGCGCCGCCTTCCAGGCCAGCGCGTGCTCGCGTCCACCGCCGCCGATTACCAATATATTCACGATCTGTGTTCCCTAAGAATTTTGTTAGCGCTAAATGTAAACCGTGATTTTCGCATGCCCGCCGCGAAGATTCCCGGTTTGCCGCTTTTTAAGCGAATAGTGAGCTGGCGCTTTTGAAAATAGTGACTTCCGAGTGCCGGCAAGGAAGGACTGCGCAAGGAGGGAGCGTATATAAAATACGTGACTGACCGGCCGGGTAAGGCTCCTGCAAACCCGGCATACCGTGCGTCCTGTACATAAGCACAGCCCTGACGCCGCGGGCGCTTGGAGGGCGCATTTTCAGAAGCGTCAGTGGCGGAAGTGTCGGATACCGGTGAACACCATCGCCATATTGTGCTCATCCGCCGCCGCAATCACCTCATCATCGCGCATCGAACCGCCGGGTTGGATAACACAGCTAATGCCGGCCGCTGCAGCGTTGTCGATACCATCGCGAAAAGGGAAAAAGGCATCGGAGGCCATGACCGCGCCGGTGACATCGAGTCCGGCATGTTCGGCTTTGATGCCGGCGATACGTGCGGAATTGATACGGCTCATTTGTCCGGCGCCGACACCGATAGTGCGCAGCCCGCGACCGTAAACAATGGCGTTGGATTTTACGAATTTGGCGACGCGCCAGGTAAACAGCAGGTCGGCTATTTCGGCTTCGGTCGGGAGGCGCTTGGTGACGACCTTGAGGTCACCGGCGTTGATGACGCCGTCATCGCGATCCTGTACCAGCAGTCCGCCGTTGACGCGTTTGTAATCGAGTGCCGGTGCCGACTGTGTCCATTCGCCGCACTCCAGCAGCCGTACATTTTTCTTGGCGGCAACCGCCTTTGCAGCATCGGCTGCGATCGAAGGCGCGATAATGACTTCTACAAATTGCTGTTCGCAAATTGCGGTTGCGGTTGCGGCATCCAGTTCACGGTTAAAGGCGATGATGCCGCCAAACGCCGATTCGGTGTCGGTACTGTAGGCGAGCTGATAGGCATCGAGAATATTGGCTGCAGTGGCAACACCGCAGGGGTTTGCGTGTTTCACAATGACGCAGGCCGGTGCATCAAATTGCTTGACGCACTCCAGTGCGGCATCGGTGTCGGCGATATTGTTGTAGGACAATTCCTTGCCCTGCAGTTGGCGGGCGGTCGCGATGCCGGCCTCGGTGGCGTGCGGATCAATATAAAACGCGCTTTTCTGATGCGGGTTTTCGCCATAGCGCAATGACATGGATTTGCGTAGCTGCAAGTTGAAGGTGCGGCCGAAATTCTCATCGCCCCCTTCGACCAGTTTGCCGAAATGATTGGCAATCGCGCCATCATACTGCGCGGTATGTTCAAAAGTTTTGATGGCCAGATCAAGCCGGGTTTCGGCCCTGGTGGCGCCGTCGGACTTGATCTCGGCAAGCACGCGCTGGTAATCATTGGCATCGACTACAACGGTGACATCGCGGTGATTTTTTGCGGCAGCGCGCAGCATTGTCGGGCCGCCGATATCGATATTTTCAACCGCGTCGTCGAAACTGCAATCGTCGCGGGCAACGGTTTGTTGGAACGGGTACAAGTTGACGACAACAAGGTCGATCGGGCTGATGTCGTGCCCGGCCATAACCGCATCATCGGTACCGCGGCGGCCGAGTATGCCGCCGTGCACTTTGGGGTGCAGCGTTTTCACGCGGCCGTCCATCATCTCCGGAAAACCGGTGTAATCGGATATCTCCCGCACGGCTATGTCGTTGTTTTTTAACAATTTCCAGGTGCCGCCGGTGGACAGTATCTCCACGCCGAGGGCGGCGAGCTCGCGGGCGAATTCAATGATTCCGGATTTGTCCGAAACGCTGATCAGCGCGCGCCTGACGGCGCCCGCGGGGGAGGAGTTTGCCATGTATAAGAGTCTTAGATGAGTTCGTGCTGCTTGAGTTTTTTGCGCAAGGTGCCCCGGTTGATACCGAGAATTGAGCAGGCTTTACTTTGATTCTGGCCGGCGTGAGACATCACCTGTTCCAGCAGGGGTTTTTCAACTTCGTTCAAAACCATTTTGTAAACGTCGGTGACTTCTTCGCCGCCGAGTTCATCGAAATACTGGCCGATTGTATCGCTGACCACGTGGCGTAAATGCTGACTCTGACCGTTCAAGTTTGACATGTCCTTAATCCTGACCTGCGGGCTGTATTGCCCGTCGTCCTGTTTTTTTTGTTTTGATTCCGGCGCCGCTTGGGCGGCTGAATGGTTCGCTGTTTTGTCCATAATTTTTACTGCTATTGCTAAGCTGCGAGAAGCCAGCGTTGACGAATTTTTGCAATCGCCGAGTTTTCTCCTTCGCCGCCATCGATCATTGCGTCGATGAAATCCGTCTGGGCTTGCGTGCATTCGAGCCCATAGAAAAGACGCTTGAGGGTAACGGCTTCGCCGAGATCCTCCAGATAGCAGGCAATATGTTTGCGCGCGATTTTTATGCCGGGTACCTCACCGTAAAACTGATGTAGCTCGATGAGATGCCGGCGCACGATGGCGAGTTTTTCAAGGCGGGTTGGCGCAACGTAATGTTGCTCTGCCAGCGCCGCGTTGATACTACTAAACAGCCAGGGGCTACCCTGTGACGCGCGGCCGAGCATTATTGCATCAGCCCCTGTGTGTTGCAGCACTTTTTTTGCTTTTTCTGCGCTGTCTATATCGCCGTTTGCGATGACCGGAATCGACACCGAGTGCTTGACTTCGCCGATCGTGTCGTACTCCGCATTGCCGTTAAAACGACAGGCGCGTGTGCGGCCGTGCATCGTAATCGCAGCAACACCGCAATCCTCTGCGATACGCGCGATTTCAACACCGTTGCGTACTTCCGGACTCCAGCCGGTACGCGTTTTCAATGTCACCGGTACCGACACATTGTTAACTACCGCGCGCAGAATGCGTGCGACTGTTTCCGGTTCTTTCATGAGTGCCGAGCCGGCGGCACGCTTACACACTTTCTTGGCCGGACAGCCCATATTCAGGTCGACGATATCCGCGCCCATGTCGACCACGCGGGCCGCGGCATCAGCGATGGTTTGCGCATCGTTGCCGGCGAGCTGGATGACGTGCAGGCCGATGCCGGCGGACTGTGTGCGGCTATGACTTTTCCGGGTTCGCCAGAGGTCGGGGTTGCTGGTCAGCATTTCGGTAGCAGCCAGAGCGGCGCCGTGTTCCAGACACAGGCGGCGGAACGGCAGGTCGGTAATGCCGGCCATCGGCGCCAGCAAAACGTTGCCGGGTAATGTGTGCTTGCCGATTCTGAGCATTGCGCGGTTCAGGTGTCTGAGCGGGCGCAGTATCTTACGGAGTGTTGCGCTGCTATTAAATGATTGCGGTCACATTATTCTGTGAAATTTTTGGCCCGCAAGGGGCTTAATGCGCTGATCGGCAGCAAATGCACGGTGTAGGTTACGGCCTCCGTGCCCGGATCGGTAATGGCCAGTTCAATCTCGATACGCTGCATCGGCTCGAGTCTTTCCAGATAGGCCAGTTCGCCGGTCATAAAGGCCTGCGGCGCGAAATTACGGTGCGCGATGGTGGTGCCGCGGGGATCCGACAGCGTTAACCCGATGGCGGGTACGGGTTGTGCGAAGTTGGCGCTGTTTTCAATTTCAAGCCTGGCCAGCAAGGCCCCCTTGATCAGCGGGTGACTACGGACTAGTACAGCGCTCGTGGTCAGCAGCTGCGGTGCTGACAGGGTGGGAAGCGTACAGCCGAGCCGGTCGCAGAGACCGCTCAGCAGGTCGCCGGCGGGGGATTGCATAATGGCAACGCGGTAGCTCCAACTGATCTGCAGAACCAGAAGCAGGGACAGCAGAGCGATACTGCGGCGTTCGCCGCGCGCACGGACGGAGGCGCGGCTGCGACTGCGTGGCGCAGCGGCGGGCTCCGCGGCCGGCCTTAGCTGCCCGCTATTGGCGGCAGGCGTCAGTCGCGGTTTTTGCGCAGCGTCAAACGGGTCCATTCGTCTCGATAGTTAGTGTCTTCGGTGGTGCAAAAGCCGGTATAGGCCGCACTGACCGCGGCCGCCTGCTCGCGCAGTATGCCGGACAGCAGCAGCGGCCCGCCGGCCTTGGTATGTGCGGCGATGCGGGGGGCGAGTTCGATCAACGGTGCGGCGAGAATATTGGCGAGCATAACGTCGGCCCGGATGTCATCCGGTAAGTCATCCGGCAGTAAAGTGATGAGCTTGTCATCGGGTATGCCATTGCGCTCACCGTTGTCTCGGGTGGCGATAAGCGCCTGCGGGTCGTTGTCCACAGCAAACACTTTGTCAGCGCCCAGCAGCAGTGCGGCGATGCCGAGTACGCCGGATCCGCAGCCATAATCGATCACGGTTTTGCCACTCAATGACAGACAGTCAATCGCTTCGAGGCAGAGTGCGGTTGTCGGGTGTGTGCCGGTGCCGAATGCAAGCCCCGGGTCGAGCAGCAGATTGACCGCGTCTGCCTCCGGTGGTGAAGTCCAGCTCGGGCAGATCCAGAGCCGCCGGCCGAACTGCATCGGTTGAAAATCGTCGATCCAGGCGCGTTCCCACTGCTGGTCTTCAATGTTTTGCCATTCATGTGGCGGCAGGGTTTGCGGTGCAATGACGGCGGCGAGGCGGCCCATCAACTGCGCCGTGTCATGGTCGTGTTCAAACAGGCCGGTAACGCGTGTCGCCTGCCACAGCGGCTGTTCACCAACACCCGGTTCGTATTGGGGGTCGTCCGCTAAATCCTGAAGCGTGACAGAAAGCGCGCCGCAGTCGAGCAGTGCCTGCTCTAGTTGCGGCGCTGCTTCGCGATCGGAATCAAGCGCAAGTTGCAGCCAGGGCATGGGCGCTTACTTGGCTGCCAGCTTCTTCTCGAGGTAGTGAATACTTACCCCACCCTTACGGAAGTTGGGGTCTCTGACCAGGTCGCGGTGCAGCGGGATGTTGGTGCGGATGCCGCTCACGACTAATTCGTCCAGCGCGTGCTGCATGCGGCGCAGCGCAATCTCGCGGGTGCGGCCGTGGGTGATGATTTTGCCGATCATCGAATCATAGTATGGCGGCACGTTGTAGCCGCTATACAGGTGCGAGTCGACACGGACCCCGGGGCCGCCCGGGGGATGGTAATGGGTAATTTTTCCGGGGCAGGGCATAAAAGTGACCGGGTCTTCGGCATTGATCCGGCATTCAAAGGCGTGTCCACGGATATAGACATCATCCTGGGTGATTTCCAGCTTCTCGCCGCCGGCGATCAGCAGCTGATGGCGGATCAAATCGATGCCCGTCACCATTTCGCTGACCGGATGTTCTACCTGGATACGGGTGTTCATCTCGATAAAGAAAAACTGACCGTTCTCGTACAAAAATTCAAAGGTGCCGGCACCACGATAGCCAATGCTGAGACAGGCATCGACGCAGCTTTTCGCTACCTGCGCCCGGACGTCGTCGGGGATGTCCGGTGCCGGTGCTTCTTCCAGTACCTTCTGATGCCGGCGCTGCAGTGAACAGTCACGGTCGCCGAGGTGAATCGCGCCGCCCTGACCATCAGCCAGTACCTGGATTTCGACGTGGCGCGGGTTCTCGAGAAATTTTTCAATATAGACCGTGTCGTCACCGAATGCCGCCTTGGCTTCGGACTGGGTCACATAGACGGCATTAAGCAGAGCGGCTTCGCTATGCACCACCCGCATACCCCTACCACCACCGCCGGCCGCGGCTTTGATGATGACCGGGTAGCCGATGCGCTGAGCGACTTTCCGGGTGTGTTCGGCGTCGTCGGTAATTGGTCCGTCGGAGCCCGGTACAGTCGGTACGCCGGCCTTTTTCATTGCCTGAATGGCCGACACCTTGTCGCCCATCAGGCGGATAACGTCGGCGGTCGGTCCGACAAAAATAAAGCCGCTTTTCTCTGAACGTTCGGCGAAATCGGCATTTTCTGCCAGAAAACCATAACCGGGATGAATCGCCACGGCATCGGTCACTTCCGCTGCGCTAAGAATGGCGGGGACGTTGAGGTAGCTTTCTGAAGACGGCGCCGGCCCGATACAGACCGATTCATCGGCGAGACGCACATGCATCAGGTCGCGGTCCGCCTGCGAGTGCACGGCAACGGTTTTAATGCCGAGTTCGCGACAGGCGCGCAGAATCCGGAGCGCGATTTCGCCGCGGTTGGCAATAACGACTTTTTCAAGCATGGCGCTGCGCCTAGACGATGGTGACGAGGGCCTGGTCAAACTCGACCGGCTGCGCATCGTCTACCAGAATAGCTTCCACGGTGCCGGACTTGTCGGCTTCGATCTGATTCATCATTTTCATGGCTTCAACAATACAGATGACATCACCGACTTTAACGCTCTGGCCGACCTCGACAAAGGCGGGGGAGCCCGGAGACGGCGAGCGGTAGAATGTGCCGACCATCGGTGAGCGAACCACGTGGCCGTTATATTCCGCTGCTGCGGGTTCGGCTGCAACGGGTGCGGCCGCCGGGGTGGCGGGGGCCGTTACCTGCTGCGTTGGTTGCAGCATCATTTGTGGCGCGGCACCGCCGCCGCCGTTGCGGCTGATGCGCACCGACTCTTCGCCTTCCTTAATCTCGATTTCATCAATATTCGACTCTTCGAGCAGTTCAATCAGTTTTTTGACTTTGCGAATATCCATAGCGTTGTCCCTGCGTCCTGAGGTGGCGGGTTATTTATTGCTGTCGAGACGGCTGATAGCCGATGCCAGCGCGTAGTCGTAGCCCGCCGCGCCGAGCCCGCAAATAACGCCCTGGGCGATATCTGAGAAAAAGGAGTGGTGGCGGAATTCTTCCCGGGCGTGAATATTGCTCAGGTGTACTTCGATAAACGGTATCGCGGTGCCGAGCAGTGCATCGCGCAGCGCGATACTGGTATGCGAAAACGCGCCCGGATTGATAATGATAAAGACGACGCCGTTCTGGCCGGCTGCGTGGATGCGATCGATCAGTGCGTGCTCGGCATTGCTTTGGAACGTTTCCAGTTGATGCCCGCTTTTGGCGGCGGCTTCAACGAGGTTGGCGTCAATCTCCGCAAGTGTCGCGGCGCCGTAAATTTCCGGTTCGCGGCTACCCAGCAGATTGAGATTGGGCCCGTTGAGTATAAGGATTGAAGCCATTTATATAGTAAGCGCAATAAGTTACGGCGGTATTCTGTGAAACCGCGCTAATAATATGGGCCTATTGTAGAGCAGAATTCATAAAAATACAGAAAAAATTACACTTTAGGCGATGTTTGCGCATAATCGGCGAAGTTTACGCGAATTACATTGTCGGCCGGAGCTTGCTTCGGCGGGCTTTTCCAGGATGTGCGCTGCTGCTCTTGTCCGCGGCTGCGTTCCGCGACAGTATGTGTCCGCCGATCCGGGCGCCCGGCGCTAAACAGAGATTAAGAAAGCATGTGGCAAGACTTTAAAGAGTGGCTGATTAGCTGGCGCGAGGGCCTGCAGGACCAACTCGAGACCGGAACCGTATTTCGCTATGGCGCGGCTGCGTTAGGCCTGTATTTAGTGCTTGTCAGTGCTGTCGGTATCTACTGGAGCCAGCAGCCGGCGCTGCCGGATCCGCCGGAGCGTTTGGCGGCGCAGCAGGTAGTCGGCGTGGCGACCACCGAAACTTTGATTTCTGTCGCCGAAACGCTGCTGGACAAGTCGGGCGGCTTTATCAGCAACGATCTGCTGCCCCCCGGTCTGCTGCTCGACAATATGCCGTCCTGGGAGTATGGCGTGCTGATTCAGGTGCGGGATATGACCCGCGCTTTCCGTGAAAGCTTCAGCCGCTCCCAGTCCCAGTCGCAGGAAGATGAAGATCTGGCGCGCGCCGAACCGCGTTTAAACTTTTCCAATAATAGCTGGGCGGTACCCGCGACAGAGTCGGAATACCGTAGTGGAATCAAGCACTTAAAAAATTATCTGACGCGCCTGCAAGACGTTTCGAGGTCGGATGCCCAATTCTACGCGCGGGCCGACAATCTGCGCTACTGGCTGAGCACCGTAGAGAGTCGCCTCGGCAGCCTGTCGCAGCGGCTCAGTGCCAGCGTCGGGCAACGCCGGCTCAATACCGACCTCGCCAACGACGTCGCCGCACGGCAATCGACTGCTGCGCCATCGGAAATGGAGGTGAAGACGCCGTGGACGGAGGTTGATGATGTCTTTTATGAGTCCCGCGGAAGTGCCTGGGCGCTGATCCGCTTTTTGCGGGCGATTGAGGTCGATTTTGCCGACGTGCTCACCAATAAGGCTGCGCTGGTGAGTCTGCGGCAAATTATCCGCGAGTTGGAGGCGACC
>JBFJYC010000039.1:0-16012 GCA_041622815.1 Spongiibacteraceae bacterium
CAGCAAAAACCCGAATCCCTGCAGCTGAGCATCCAATAAAGCCGGCGGGACAATACTAATTTTACGAATGAGAATCCTACCTTGCGCTTAAAGTCGATCAAACTTGCCGGTTTCAAGTCCTTCGTCGACCCCACGTCGGTCAATTTCCCGAGCAACCTCGCGGCGATTGTCGGTCCGAACGGTTGTGGTAAATCCAATGTTATCGATGCGGTGCGCTGGGTCATGGGCGAAAGCTCGGCCAAGCATTTGCGCGGCGAGTCGATGGCCGACGTTATCTTCAACGGCTCCAGCGGCCGGCAGGCGGTCAGTCAGGCGTCGATAGAATTGGTATTTGATAACAGCGACGGCAAGCTCGGCGGCGAATACGCCGCGTTCACCGATATTGCGATCAAGCGCAAGGTCACGCTGGACGGGCTCAGTGAGTATTACCTCAATGGTGCCAAGTGCCGGCGCCGCGATATTACCGATATCTTCCTCGGTACCGGGCTCGGGCCGCGCAGCTACGCCATTATCGAGCAGGGCATGATTACTCGCCTGATTGAAGCCAAGCCGGAAGAGTTGCGGGTATTTATCGAAGAAGCCGCCGGTATCTCGAAATACAAAGAACGCCGCAAGGAAACCGAGAGCCGTATCCGTCGCACCCGCGACAATCTGGACCGCCTCACCGATCTGCGCGAAGAACTCGAACGTCAGTTGTCGACGCTGCAGCGTCAGGCTAAGGCCGCAGAGAAGTATAAAGAAACCAAGGTCGAAGAGCGCCTGTACAAAGCCCAGCTGCACACGCTGCAGTGGCAGGCGCTGGATAAAGACGGTCAGGCCTGCGACACCAAAATCCGCGATCTGGAAGTTCAGCTCGAGGGCGTGGTCGCCGAACAGGTAGCGCTGGAGACCGCGCAGGAAAAAAGCCGCGACGAATATACCCAGATCAACGACGAGCTGGACAAGGTACAGGGCAGTTTTTATAGCATCGGGGCCGAAATCTCTAAGGCCGAGCAGGCGATCCGCCATGCTGAGGAACAGCGCCACCGGCTCAGCAAAGATCTGGATCAGACCGCCAGTAATCTGCTGCAGTCACAAAACCTACTCAGCAGCGACAGCGAAAAAATTGCCCAGTGGCAGCGCGAACTGAACGAGCTCGGGCCGCAGCTGGCGCAGGCCGGTGACGCGGAGAAGGTTTCCGGCGCCGCGCTGCAAGCTGCCGAAGAGGCGATGAATCAGTGGCAGCAGGGCTGGGACGAATTCAACCAGGAATCGGCCAAGCCGCGGCAGCAGGCGGAAGTGCAGCAGTCGCGTATCGAACAGCTCGAGCGCAACCTGCAGCGACAGAAGCAGCGCAGCGAAGCCATCGCCACCGAATTGCAGGGCCTGCATTCGGAAGAGGGCGACGATCAGCGCAAGTCAATGGCCGCCGCGCTGGAGCAGATGGAAGCCGACGGTGAAACCCGACAGCAGCAGTTACAGGAACTACAGGCGCAGATTTCGGCCAAGCGCGAAGCGATTACCCAACTCGACTCCGAACTCGACGCCGCCCGCGCCGAATTACAGAAAAGTCTCGGCCGGCAGGCGTCACTCGAAGCGCTGCAGCAGGCGGCGATGGACGACGGTGAAGCCGGTGTCGGTCAGTGGATTCGCGGTCAGGCGCTGGATCAGCAGCCGCGCCTGCTGGATAAAATCAAAGTGCAGTCCGGTTGGGAAACCGCTGTGGAAACCGTACTCGGCGAGCATCTGCAGGCGGTGTGTGTCGACGCCATCGACCGTTTCGGCGATGCGCTGGGCGTGCTCAAGAAAGGCACGCTGCAATTATTCGACAGCGCCGGCAGTCAGTCCACCGGCGGTGGCCAGACGCTGGCCTCAGAAATTTCCGCGGGTGCCGAGCTGGTGCCGCAGCTGAGCGCGATTAAAACTGCAAGCGATTTACCGGCCGCATTGTCGATGCGGCGCTCGCTGGCTGCCCACGAGTCGGTCATTACCCGCGATGGTATCTGGGTCGGCCCGAACTGGGTGCGGGTGCAGCGCGGTGAGACCGCCGGCAGCGGTGTGATCGCCCGGCGTCAGGAACTCGAAGATCTCGCCAAACAGATTGAACAACTACAGCGCACGGTTGATGACAAGGGCGAAACCCTGACCGCGCAGCGCAATGAAGTAAAGGCCGACGAACAGCGCCGCGACCAGATTCAGTCCGAGCAACAGAAACACGGCCGCGCGCAGGGCGAATTGCGCTCCAAGCTGAGCGCGCTGGTGGCGCGACTCGAGCAGCTGGCGCTGCGCCGCGTCAAGCTGGAAACCGAGCGCGATGATTTACATAAGCAGTTTGAAGACGAGCAGCAGACGATCACCGCCTGTCGCGCCGAATTGCAGGGTGCGCTCGATCAGATGGAAAAGGACACCGCGCGTCGCGAAGTCTTGCTGAAGGAGCGGGAAAGCAACCGCGAACAGCTCGATGCAGCCCGTCAGAAAGCGCGGCAGGACAAGGATCTGGCCCATCAATTGGCGATGCAGGTGCAGTCACTGCAAACCCGTCACGGCTCGGTGGGTGAGCAGGTACAGCGCGCGCGGCGTCAGCTGGAGCAGTTGGAGGGCCGCAAAGCCGAGCTTGAACAGTCGCTGCAAATTGCCAAACAGCCGGCGGAAGGGCTGCAGGCCGAGCTGGATCAGAAGCTGGAGGCCCGGCTGCGGGTCGAAGAAACCCTGTCGGAAGTGCGCCGCCGTCGCGAGCAGGTCGAGCAGGCGATGCGCCAGCAGGACAGCTCCCGCCATGATATCGACAAGCGCTTGCAGGGCGTGCGCGGATTGCTGGAACAGGCGCGGGTCGACAATCAGGGCATGCTGGTGCGCCGGCAGCAGCTGGAACAGTTGATCGCCCAGAGTAATTACGAATTCGACCAGCTGATCGCCGAGATGCCGGAAGAGGCCAGCGAACCGGCATGGCTGGAGCATCTGGAATTGATCGAGCGTCGCATCGCGCGGCTCGGGCCGATCAACCTCGCCGCCATCGACGAGTATGCATCCGCATCGGAGCGCAAACAGTATCTGGATGCGCAGAACGACGATCTGACCGAAGCACTGACCACCCTCGAAGCCGCGATCCGCCGCATCGACCGCGAGACCCGGCACCGCTTCAAAGAGACCTTCGACCGCGTCAACAGCGGCCTTGGCGAATTGTTCCCGCGGGTGTTCGGCGGTGGCAGCGCGTCGCTGGAAATGACCGGCGATGACCTGCTCGACACCGGTGTCGCGATCATGGCGCGTCCGCCGGGCAAAAAGAACAGCACGATTCACCTGCTCTCGGGCGGTGAGAAGGCGTTGACCGCCATCGCGCTGGTCTTCTCAATTTTCCAGTTGAATCCGGCACCGTTCTGTATGCTCGACGAAGTCGACGCGCCCCTGGATGACGCCAATGTCGGGCGCTATGCGCGCTTGGTACAGGAGATGTCTGCCAAGCTGCAGTTTATTGTGATTACCCACAATAAGATTGCGATGGAAATGGCGGAACAGTTGATTGGTGTGACCATGCACGAACCGGGTGTTTCTCGTCTGGTAACAGTGGATCTGGAAGCGGCAGCGGAACTGGCAGAAGCCTGATTCACGCTGTCGGCCGGCGCTGGCAATTTGTATGAACGCGTGGAAGAATGATCAGCCATCCGCGGGCCACCCGCACGCTAAACCACTGAGCGGAGTACACAGGTAACGGCATGGAACTGGGTGTAAGAGAATGGGCCTACATTATAGGAGCGTTGGTGCTTTTAGCCGTGCTGCTCGATGCCTGGCGCCGGCGCAGCTCCCAGCATAAAACCGAAATCCGCGTCGCCCGTAAAGCCCGCTTTGCTTCTGCACCCGATGATGACAACGAGCCGCTGAACCCGGAGTTACCCGGCGGCGTGCGGGTTGTTGAAGTGCGTGATGAACCGCGTGAACAACCGTTAAAGCCACCGCCGGTGAGCGCCCATAGTGTGGCCGTACCCCGTGGTACCGGCGTACCGGCAACGGCGCCGAGAAAGCAGGCGCAGCCGGAAGTTGCCGAAGATCTGCCGGAAGCCGCTGCTGGCGACCTGAAAGCGGAGGCCGCTGAGCGGACTCCGGAGCCACAGCTAGAAGAGAATGAGGCGGGTGGCGAGGATTTGCAGCCCACCATGAAGGGCTTCAGCGCGACGCTCGACGATGCGATTCTGCCGCACGATATTGAGCCGGAAGAGGCACCCCGCAAAGCCGTTAAATCCCGCGCTAAGAAAAAGATCGCAGCGCCGGAGCCGCCCGTACCTGAACCTGCAGTAGTGCAGCAAGCGGCAGAACCGGTTGAACAGGATCTTGGTGAACCGCTCGAATTGATTGTGCTCAATGTGATGGCGGCGCCGGGTGCTAAATTCGGTGGTCGTGAGATGCTGGAAATTTTACTGGCCTGCGATCTGCGCCTCGGCTCGATGAATATCTTTCACCGCTTTGAAAAAGCCGGTGGCAAGGGGCGTGAGCAATTCAGTGTGATCAATTCGGTCGAACCCGGTGTCTTTGATCTGGATAATATCGACGCCTTCGAAACCCCCGGCGTCGGCTTTTTTATGCGCCTGCCCGGCCCCGATGACCCGATGGAAGCCTTTGAGTGCATGCTCGAAACAGCACGCTGTCTGGTGAAAAATCTCGACGGCCAGTTGCTGGACGATCGCCACAGCGCGGCAACCGGGCAAACCGTTGAGCACTATCGCCAGCGTATCCGCGACTTCGAGCGCAAGCAGCTCACTCTCGTCTGACCTTTCTTTTGGCGACACCAACCTCAGCCGCACAACGTGTTGCCGCACTGCGCGAACAACTCCACGACTATAGTCACCGCTACTATGTGCTCGATGACCCGACCGTGCCCGACGTTGAATACGACCGCCTGTTTGCCGAGTTAGCCGCGCTCGAGCAGGACTATCCGGAATTACAGTCACCGGACTCGCCGACCGCCCGGGTCGGCGGTGCGCCGCTGTCGGCGTTTGAAAGTGCTGAGCATTTGGTGCCGATGCTGTCGCTGGACAATGTATTTGACGAAGAGCAGCTGCAGGAGTTTTTCCAGCGCATCAACAAGCGACTGGATTCCGACGAGCCGCGGCAGGTTGTGTGTGAACCGAAACTCGACGGCGTCGCCCTGAGTCTGCTTTACGAAGACGGTGTGATGGTGCGCGCGGCAACCCGCGGCGACGGTCGCACCGGCGAAAATGTTACCGCCAATGCCCGCACCATCGGCAGCGTGCCGCTGAAATTATTAGGTAGCGGCTGGCCGGCGCAGCTGGAAGTGCGCGGCGAGGTCTATATGCCCCGCGCCGGTTTCGATGCGCTCAACGAGGATGCCCGCGCCCGTGGCGACAAGCCGTATGTCAATCCGCGCAATGCCGCCGCCGGTGCCCTGCGCCAGCTCGACAGTCGCATCACGGCGGCACGGCCGCTGGAGCTGTGCTGTTACTCGGCGGCACTGCACGAGGCCGAAGCGCCCTGGCAATCCCACAGCGAAAGTCTGGAGTGCCTGCGCAGCTGGGGCTTTCGGGTCAATCCTGAAATTGCGGTTGTTACCGGCGCGCCGGCCTGCCTTGAATACTATAAGCAGCTGTTAAACAAGCGCGACACCTTGCCCTACGACATCGATGGCATTGTTTACAAAATCGATTCACTGGCGCTGCAGGAGCGGCTGGGCTTTGTGTCGCGGGCGCCGCGTTGGGCGATCGCGCATAAGTTTCCGGCGCAGGAAGAAATGACGGTGCTGGAAGCGGTTGAGTTTCAGGTCGGGCGCACCGGAGCGGTAACGCCGGTGGCGCGGCTAAAGCCGGTATTTGTCGGCGGTGTCACCGTCAGCAACGCGACGCTGCACAATTTCGATGAAATCGAGCGCCTCGATGCGCGTATCGGCGATACCGTGATTATCCGCCGCGCCGGCGATGTGATTCCGCAGGTGGTGCAGGTTGTCAAAGACCGGCGACCGGCAGATGCCGTTCGTATTGCGCCGCCGGCGACCTGCCCGGTTTGCGACAGCGAAGTGCTGCGACTGGAAGACGAGGCGGTGGCGCGGTGCACCGGCGGTCTGGTGTGCGCGGCCCAGCGCAAGGAGAGCATTAAACATTTCGCCTCGCGCCGGGCAATGGATATCGAAGGACTGGGCGACAAACTGGTCGAGCAACTGGTCGATCAGGAGCTGATTCAAACACCGGCGGACCTGTACGGCTTAACCGCAGAAACGCTGGCCGGTCTGGAGCGGATGGCGGAAAAGTCGGCGAATAATCTGGTGGCGGCGCTGGAGAAGAGCAAGCAGACCACGCTGCCGCGCTTCCTGTTTGCGCTGGGCATCCGCGAAGTCGGCGAGACCACCGCGCAAAATCTGGCGCTGCATTTTCGCGATCTGGATAAGCTGATGGCGGCGGATGAAGCATCGCTGCTCGCGGTGCGCGATGTCGGCGCGATCGTTGCCGGCCATGTACTGGCGTTTTTTCATAGCGAAGATAATTGCGCGGTGGTTGCGGCGTTGATCAGGCAGGGTGTGCGCTGGCCGGCGTTACCGGAATCGGACGCGGCGGCGCAGCCCTTGGCGGGGGAAACCTGGGTGCTGACCGGTAATCTTGAGACCATGTCGCGGGCCGAAGCCAAGGAAAAACTGCAGGCGCTGGGTGCACGGGTCGCGGGCAGTGTATCGGCGAAAACCGATAGCGTGGTAGCGGGTCCGGGCGCCGGCAGCAAACTGGCGAAAGCGGAAAAACTCGGTATCAAAGTCATTGATGAGGCGGCATTTAATCAGATGTTGGGCTCCCTATGACGCGTATTTTCACCGTGTTAACGCTGTCACTATTGGTGGCTTGTACCACCACCGCCCCGAAGAACACCGGCAATATTTGCAGCATTTTCCGCGAAAAAGACGGCTGGTATGACGACGCGCGCGATGCGCAGAAACGCTGGGACTCACCGATTCCGATTATGATGGCGATTATGCATCAGGAGTCGCGGTTTCAGGCCAAGGCCAAGCCGCCGAAAAAGTACTTCCTCGGCTTTATTCCGGCGGGCCGCAAGTCCAGCGCCTACGGCTATTCGCAGGCCAAGACCAGCACCTGGAAGTGGTACAAGGACAAGTCCGGCAACTGGGGCGCGGACCGCGATAATTTTGAAGACGCGATCGACTTCGTCGGCTGGTACAACGATGTCAGCCGCAGGACCAACGGTATCGACCCGAACAATGCGCGCAATCTTTATCTCGCCTACCACGAGGGCCACGGCGGCTTTAGCCGCGGCACCTATAACAGCAAAGCATGGTTGCTGCGGGTGGCCGATAAGGTGTCGATGCAGGCCAGCCGCTACCGGTCGCAGCTGGCGGCCTGTGAAGATGATCTGAACCGCAGCTGGCTCGACTTTTTTCGCTGACAAAATAAGGCACCGGCTGTTGAACAAGTTGTTCATCATCGTGGGTCTTATCCGGTACTGAAATGGCTTGGCAGATATGCTGTAATCCGGTGGTTTAGTTGATTGCGCCCGATGTCCGGGACGCTGCATTAACCACGGATCGAACAGTGAAACCGACCGATATTTCCGACCCCGAATACTTCCACAAGGTTGTGGACTGCCAACTCGCCTGTCCGGCGCATACGCCGGTACCGGAATACATCCGCCTGATCGCCGCCGAGCGCTATACCGACGCCTATATGCTGAACTGGGAATCAAACGTGTTTCCCGGTGTGCTTGGCCGCACCTGTGACCGGCCCTGCGAACCCGCTTGCCGGCGGGTGCGCGTCGAAGACGAGCCGGTGGCCATTTGCCGGCTCAAACGCGTCGCCGCCGATAACAAAGGCGAAGTGAAATCACGGATGCCGAAAGTACCGAAAACCAAAAACGGCAAGCGTGTTGCATTACTCGGCGGCGGACCCGCCTCACTGACAGTTGCCCGCGACCTGTTGCCGCTCGGTTACCAGATCGATATGTACGACGACCAGTCTGCCGGCGGCGGTTTTATGCGCAGCCAGATTCCGGCCTTCCGCCTGCCCGAAGAGGTGCTGAACGAGGAGGTTAACTACATTCTGGATATGGGCGTATTGGTGCAGTTCAACACCTATGTCGATAGCCTGAAAAGTATAGTCGACCAGAACTACGACGCGATCTTCGTCGGCACCGGCGCGCCGCGCGGCCGCGATCTGGATATACCCGGCCGTCAGGAAGCGGCGGCGAATATTCATATCGGCATCGACTGGCTCGCCAGTGTTGCCTTTGACCATACCGATAAGATCGGCAAGAGAGTGATTGTACTCGGCGGTGGTAATACTGCGATGGATTGCTGCCGCACCAGCCGCCGTCTGGGTGGTGAAGACGTTAAGGTGATTGTGCGCAGTCCCTTCGATTCGATGAAGGCGTCGCCCTGGGAAAAAGAAGACGCTATGCACGAAGGTATCCCGATACTGGATAACCACGTGCCCAAAGAGTTTGTTGTCGAGAACGGCAAGCTGGTGGCGATGAAGTTTGAGAAGGTTGAGGCAAAGTTTGACGCCAAAGGTAAACGCTCTCTGGTGCCGACCGGCGAAGATCCGGTGATCGTTGAGTGTGACGACGTGCTGATGGCGATCGGGCAGGAGAACTCCTTTCCCTGGATTGAGCGGGATATCGGCCTCGAATTCGGTAAATGGGATATGCCTGTAGTGGATGAGGTGACCTTTCAGTCAACCCTGCCACAGGTATTCTTCGGCGGCGACGCGGCCTTCGGCCCGGAAAACGTGATTACTGCGGTCGCCCACGGCCATCAGGCGGCGGTGTCGATCGATGCCTACTGTGAGGGCAGAAGCGTGCGCGACCGGTTGCCGCCGACCTCCAATCTGGTGAGCCAGAAGATGGGTGTACACGAGTGGAGCTACGACAACAAAATCGATATCGATCATCGCTTTGTTGTGCCCCAGGCAGAGCTCGAGAAAACGCTGAAAAACCGCAAGATGGAAGTCGAACTCGGCTTTGATGTGGCCACCGCGTTTAAAGAGGCCCAGCGCTGCCTGAACTGCGACGTGCAGACCGTGTTCGAAGCGGGTAAATGCATCGAGTGCGATGCCTGCATGGATATCTGCCCGACCGATTGCATCAGTTTTGTTGAAAACGGTACGGAGGCGGACCTGCGTACGCGCTTAAGCGCGCCGGCCAAGAACGAAGATCAGGCGCTGTATGTTTCCGAAGAGTTGCCCACTGAGCGTGTGATGGTGAAAGACGAGGACGTTTGCCTGCACTGCGGGCTCTGCGCCGAGCGTTGCCCGACCGCTGCCTGGGATATGCAGCGTTTTTATTATCATGTGACCAAAGCCAGTGAACGGGGGCTTGTGCTGTGACCAGACCGATTGAATCGCTGAATGACTTTGTCATCAAGTTCGCCAATGTCAATGGCACCGGCTCTGCCAGTGCCAACAATATGTTTGCCAAGTCGTTGTTCCGAATGGGCCTGCCGGTCAGCCCGAAGAACATCTTTCCGTCGAATATTCAGGGGCTGCCGACCTGGTTTGAAGTGCGGGTAAATGAGAAGGGTTACACCGGTCGCCGCGGCGGTATCGACATCATGGTTTGCGTCAACCCGCAGAGCATGGCGCGGGATATCCGCGAGGTTGAACCCGGCGGATACTTTGTTTACGACAGCACCAAGCCGCTGGACAAGCGCATTGTGCGCAGCGATATCAATTTGATTGGTATTCCCTTTATGGAACTCTGTCTGCGCGAATACAGCGACGCGCGGCAGCGGCAGTTGTTCAAGAATATGGTCTATGTCGGTTCGCTGGCGGCGCTGTTGGACATCGAACTGGATGTATTGAACGGCCTGATCGCCGATCAGTTCAAAGGCAAAGAAAAACTGATTGTGCCCAATGTGCACGCGCTGGAGCTGGGCTATTACTATGCCCGCGACAACTTCCAATGTCCGCTGGGTATCCGGGTTGAGCGGCGCGATGAAGTCGGCGATCAGATTCTGGTCGACGGCAATACCGCGGCGGGACTCGGTGCGGTTTACGGCGGCGCGACGGTCGCGGCCTGGTATCCGATCACGCCATCCACCTCGGTGGTGGATGCGTTTGAAAAATACTGCAAGCGCCTGCGTATCGACCCGGGTACCGGCGCCAAAAATTACGCCATTGTGCAGGCCGAGGATGAGCTAGCCGCGATCGGTATGGTCATCGGCGCCAACTGGAACGGCGCGCGCTCGTTTACCGCCACCAGTGGCCCCGGCGTGTCGCTGATGAGCGAGTTTTTGGGTCTGGCCTATTTCGCGGAAATTCCGGCGGTGCTGATCAATGTGCAGCGCACCGGCCCCTCCACCGGTATGCCGACGCGGACCCAGCAGTCCGACATTATTTCCTGTGCCTATGCCTCCCATGGCGATACCAAACAGGTCTGTATATTTCCGTCGAACCCGCGCGAATGTTTTGAAATGACCGCGGAATCCTTCGATCTGGCCGAAAGGCTGCAGACGCCGGTGATTATGCTCAGCGACCTCGATCTGGGCATGAACGAGAACATGTCGCCGCCGCTCACCTGGGATGACGAGCGCAGCTACGACCGCGGCAAGGTGTACAACGCCGAACAGCTGGAGAAGATGTCCGAGCGCTTCGGGCGTTATGTCGACAGCGATGACGACGGCATTACTTACCGCACTTACCCGGGCACCCATCCGACCAAAGGCGCCTTCTTCACCCGCGGTACATCGCGGGATGAGTACGCGGTGTATACGGAGGAGGGTGAGGCCTATGAGCGCAATATGATTCGCCTGCTGAAAAAGTGGGAAACTGCGAAAGACATCGTGCCGGCACCGGTGGTACGGGTCACCGATGAGCCCACCGAATTCGGTCTGATCGCGTTCGGTACCAGCGACGCGGCCACGCTCGAAGCGCTGGATCAGCTGCGCGACAAACATATCGCGGTGGACTATCTGCGGATCCGCGCGTTTCCGTTTCACAGCTCGGTGGAGGAATTTATCGCGCAGCACAAAATCGTGTTTGTGGTTGAGCAAAACCGCGACGCACAGATGCGCAGCCTGATCGTCAACGAATGCGAAGTCGACCCGAAGAAGCTGGTCAAGATCCTCAACTTCGACGGCATGCCGATTACCGCGCGGCAGATCCAGCGTGAAGTCTCGGAGTATATCGGCGGTGCCAATGTGGTGCCGCTGCGGCCGGATGCCGATGATCAAAGCGCCTGAACAGCAGTACGACTGCGAAATGACTGAGTAATATTTTATGTCCTATCTGAATCCCGAATTTCGTCATCCCGGCCTGCCGGTGAACGCGCTCGGCTACACCACCCGCGATTATGAAGGCGCGCTGAGCACCCTCTGCGCCGGCTGCGGTCACGACTCGATCAGCGCCGCGATCGTGCAGTCCTGCTTTGAAATGTCGATTGAGCCCCACAAAGTCGCCAAACTCTCCGGTATCGGCTGCTCGTCGAAAACACCGACCTATTTTCTGGGTAACTCCCACGGCTTTAACTCGGTACACGGGCGCATGCCGTCGGTGGCGACCGGTGCCAATATGGCCAACCGCGATTTGATTTATATCGGTGTGTCCGGTGACGGCGATACCGCCTCTATCGGCATGGGCCAGTTCACCCACGCCGTGCGGCGCAACCTGAAGATGCTCTACATCGTGGAGAACAACGGTTGCTACGGGCTTACCAAGGGGCAGGATTCCGCCACGGCGGATGTCGGCTCGGCAAGCAAGAAGGGCGACCCGAACCCGTTTGAGCCGATCGATCTGGCCAGTGTTGCTTTGCAACTCGGCGCCACCTTTGTCGCGCGCAGCTTCTCCGGCGATAAGCGCCAGCTGATTCCGTTGATCAAAGCGGCAATCACCCACCGCGGCTTTGCCTTTATCGATGTGATTTCGCCCTGCGTCACCTACAATAATAACCCGCAATCCACCAAGGGCTACGAGTACACCCGCGCCCATCTGGAAGCGACCGGTACCGTCGATTTTGTGCCGATGCGCGACGAGATTTCGGCCAACTACGATGCCGGCACCAGTAAAATCGTCACGCTGCACGACGGTTCCTCGGTGCACCTGCACAAGGCCGATGAACGCCTCGACCTGCACAGCCGCCGCTCGGCGCTGGGGCTGATCAAAACCTATAGGGCCGAAGACAAAGTATTAACCGGTCTGCTGTTTATGGATGAAGACTCGCAGGACACCCATCGCGTGATGGAAACCACCAAGCGCCCGCTCCGGGATTTGCAGGAGCAGGACTTGTGTCCGGGTAATAAGGTACTGCAGAATATCAACGATTCGCTGCGTTAAGCCGGTAGCGCTTTAAATCGCTAGCTTCGTGTTTTTTCGGCTTCGCTAACCGGAATCAGTACTGCCACCGCCATGCTTCGCGGCAACAGTTTAACCAGCGCAGCGAGCAGTTTTTCACCGAGCAGGGGTAGCTCGCCCGGGTTGTTGTAGCAGGCGCCCCGTCTGATCACGATCGCCTCCGCCTCGAATGTGCGGCCACCGCGGCTGAACACATTGCGCGGCTTTCGGATCAGGTTTTTGACCCAAAACGACTGGTCACCGCGAACGGTGGAGACGACCGTGAATCCGGCCAGCGACGTGGCCAGCAGCGGGGTTCTGCGCAACAGTCCGCTTTTGAAGCCGGTGGACTCCAGCGATATCAGCCCGGTGGGTGCGTATCGGGGGGAAAACAGACCGCGGCGGACTGCCGGTTCAATCACGGCGTTGATATTGCGGAATAATTTCTGGGTGTTCAATTTGGGTGCCTGAATTGATGGGATGTACCTTAGTACGGCGCAGCCGCGGGTGCAGATCAGATTTCTGCAGGAAACCCGCCGCATGGCACGCAATACCTAGCCCCACAGCTCCTTCAGCCGCTGATCCCGTCCGCAGCCGGTGCGGTAGTACTTGTAGCGGATCGGATTTTTCTTGTAGTAGTTCTGGTGGTAGCCCTCCGCTGGCCAGAACTCGGTGGCGGCTTTAATCTCGGTGTGCACGGTCCCGAATTTCGCTTTGACCGGTTTCAGGCTGTCCTCGGCCAGTTGCCGCTGGGTTTCATTCAGATAGTAAATGCCGCTGCGGTACTGGCTGCCGCGGTCGCAGAACTGGCGATTTTTGACTGTCGGGTCAATATTGACCCAGAACACTTCCAGTAGCTTTGCGTAGCTGACTTTGGTCGGGTCATATTCAACCTTGACCGCCTCGGTGTGACCGGAATAACCGCCGGACACCTGTTTGTAGGTCGGGTTGCGGATGCGGCCGTCGATATAGCCGGAAATCGTCGAGTAAACGCCATCCAGCTCGTCGTAGGGCGGCTCCATGCACCAAAAGCAGCCACCGGCGAATATTGCCGTGGCGCGCTGCTGCGCGTGAGCCGGGGCAGCGATGAGCAATGCGGTGAGCAGGATGAGCAGGGTCGGCGTTTTCTTCATCATCGTTTTCCGGGGTGACAGGCCAACTCTGACCGTAGGCATGGGGATTGGTTCCGGCCGTGGTTTAGCAACTGTTTTCGTCAAACACGGTCACCGTCGCCTCACCGCTCGCCGATACCGCCAGATCGACCGTGATCGGCCGGCAGCAAACGCTGCAATCTTCGATATAGCGCTCGTCGCCGGCACTGGCGTCGACCAGCAGTTCAATCGGCTCATTGCAGTAGGGGCAGTGGGTGTAAACAGAGCTGAGCATGAGATATGTCGCCGAAGGCTTGCATGTGATGTGTGAGCAGCCACAATAGCGGCTTTAACTAAGTCCGGCACGTTTATGTCCAATTTTGAATTTATCACGGCGCTGCGACTGGTCAATGAGACCGGTGGTACTAAGCGTATAGGCGATATATGTGCTGATCTGGGTGTCAGGCGTCCCGGTATTGTCACCGATGCCGGTGTGGTGGCGGCGGGCTTGCTCGGGCCGCTGACCGCAGCGCTGGACGACGCGGGTATCGTTTATACCCTGTTCGATCAGGTCATCGCCGACCCGCCGGAAGCGCAGGTATTGAGCGCCGTTGAATTTTTGCGGCAGGCGGACATCGATGGGGTTATCGGCTTCGGCGGCGGCAGTTCGATGGATTCAGCCAAGCTGGTCGCGCTGCTATTGGGCGGTGGTGAAGCGCTGGCGGATGTCTACGGCGTCAATAATGCCCGCGGTCAGCGCCTGCCATTGATCCAAATTCCGACCACAGCGGGCACCGGCTCTGAAGTCACCGCGGTGGCGATTGTCACCACCGGCGAGACCACCAAAACCGGTGTCGTCGCGCCGCAGCTATTGCCCGATATCGTCTTGCTCGATGCCGGATTGACACTCGGCCTGCCGCCGCATATCACCGCCGCCACCGGCATCGATGCGATGGTGCATGCGGTAGAGGCCTATACCAGCGCCATTAAAAAGAATCCCTATTCGGATATGTTGGCGCGGGAAGCGCTGACCCTGATGGCCGCCAATATTCGCACGGCGACCCATGACGGCGGCAATGTGGCGGCCCGCGAGGCGATGCTGCGCGGCGCCTGTCTGGCCGGGCAGGCCTTTGCCAACGCACCGGTAGCCGCCGTGCACGCTTTGGCCTATCCGCTGGGTGGTCACTACCATATCCCCCACGGCCTCAGTAATTCTTTAGTGCTGCCGCATGTGCTGCGCTTTAATACTGAAAGCGCCGCGGATTTATACGCGGAGCTTGCCACTGTGATTTCTGCGGTTAATCCCGTAGCTGCGGTAACTTCATTGCCGGACTATTTCGAAGAATTGATCGCCGATCTGGCACTACCGGCAACGCTGAGTGAGATGAAAATAGCGGCGGCGGATCTGCCGATGCTGGCGGCGGATGCCATGCTGCAACAGCGTTTGCTGGTGAATAATCCGCGGCCGGTCAGCGAGGCTGACGCTTTAAATATCTACACACAGGCCTGGGGCTGATATGGGTGACAAAAAGATCCCGCAGCGCGACGATTACGGTTGGTTTTTACCGATCACCACGCGCTGGATGGACAATGATATTTACGGGCATGTGAATAATGTGCAGTACTATTCCTGGTTCGATACCGTCGCTAACACCTATTTGATTCGCGAAGGCGGGCTGGATATTCAGGCCGGTGACAGCATTGCGTTTATTGTCAATTCAGCCTGCAGCTATCACCGCGCCGTCAGTTTTCCCGACGCCGTCACCGGCGGCTTGCGGGTCAACCGACTGGGTAATAGTTCGGTGGAATACGGCATTGCCATTTTTACAGAGGGCAGCGATGCAGCCGTGGCTGACGGCACGTTTACCCATGTGTTTGTTGATCGGCAAAATCAGCGCCCGGTGCCGATTCCTGCGACGATTCGCGCATCACTTGAACAAGTCCTTACAAAAAACTGAGAGACCGGAGATTGCTATGAATGCATTGCTCATCAGGGTTTTATTGTTATCCGTGATCACCACACTGTCAGTTGCCGCGGTCGCGGACGGCCATGGCACCACGCAATTTAAGGTGGTGAAGGTCAGCGAATCGATATCAATGCTGCAGGGCAAGGGCGGCAACATCGGGGTGTTGGACGGCCCGGACGGTGTGCTGATGATCGATGATGATTACCCCGATATGTCGGCAGCACTCAATACCGCGATGGCGGCCTTCGGCGGTATCAGCCGGGTCAACTATCTGATTAATACCCATTGGCACGGTGACCATACCGGCGGCAACGCATTAATCGGTGAGCACGCGCAGATTGTCGCGCACGAGAATGT
Source organism: Spongiibacteraceae bacterium (assembly GCA_041622815.1). Classification (GTDB taxonomy): domain Bacteria; phylum Pseudomonadota; class Gammaproteobacteria; order Pseudomonadales; family Spongiibacteraceae; genus JBFJYC01. The sequence goes on from JBFJYC010000039.1 coordinate 15,661, forward strand.
GCGTGCGCGCTTGTCCGGCCGTCAGGAAGTGAAGCTGTTTGGCATGGTGTCCGAACCCTATCCAGAGGTGGCGCTGCCGGCCATCACCTATCAGCGCGGCATGAGCCTGCACCTGAATAACGAGCATGTGGAGTTGGTGCACTATGCCGGCGGTCATACCGATGGTGATTCGGTGGTGTATTTTCATCGCGCCAATGTCGTACATATGGGCGATCACTTCTTTAACGGATTTTTCCCTTTTGTTGACGTGCCCAACGGCGGCAATGTGCTGGCGATGGCGGCGAATGTGCAGGATGTACTCGACCGCATCGACGATGAGACAAAGGTGATTCCCGGGCATGGCCCGCTCGCG
>JBFJYC010000040.1:0-15924 GCA_041622815.1 Spongiibacteraceae bacterium
CCCCAGCCGTTGCGGGCGGGTTAAAAGATAACGGTAGTCTGACGCTGGAGGTGTATCCCTCGCTGCGCAGCCCCTATACCGCGATCAGTTTTGATCGCTGTGTCCAGCTGGCGCGTGACACCGGTGTAAAGCTGGTCGTCAGGCCGGTGCTGCCAATGGTTATGCGCGGTGTGCCGGCGACCCGCGAGAAGGGCATGTATATATTCAAAGATACCGCCCGGGAAGCGCGTGCGGCGGGTGTGCCCTACGATAAATTTTACGATCCGATCGGCGATCCGGTGCGGCGGGGTTATTCGCTGTACCCCTGGGCGGTTGAACAGGGTAGAGGCATAGAGTTCCTGTCTGCCTTTTTGCGCGCGGCATTTGTGGATGGTGTGAACACACTGACCGACAAAGGACTGAAGGTCGTGGTCGATAATGCAGGGCTTGATTGGACTGTCGCTAAAGATTTGATCGGTACGCCGGGCTGGGAGTCGCAGTTGGAAGCAAATCGTCAGGCCATGTACGACGCCGGCCTCTGGGGTGTTCCGAGTTTTCGCCTGCTGAATGAAAGCGGCGAGCAGGTGCTGGCGTTATGGGGGCAGGACCGATTGTGGTTATTCGCCCGCAAAATTCAGCAGCTATTAGAGCGGCGCTAACTGCTCTGGTTGAAAACCGGTTTGCGCTTTTCCATAAAAGCAGTCATGCCTTCCAAAGAGTCCGGTGTGCCGAAGGTTGCGTGAACCGCGGCGCGCTCCGCCGCGATCAGCTCTTCCAGCGAGCGCTCTTCGCTGCCCACGATGACTCCGAGCATCGCCCGCACTGCGGCCGCGGGTTGCGCGGCGAGTTCCGTGGCGAGATCGATTGCCCGATCCTTTAATTCTGCGAGCGGCCACACTTCCTGAGCCAGACCGATACCCAAGGCTTCGGGGCCTGAGATCTTCTTGCTGCGCAAAATCATATCCAGCGCGTGATCGCGGCCGACGCATTTGCTGAGTCTGGCGCTACCGCCCCATGCCGGTACGGTACCCAGATCCAGTTCCGGCAGGCCGATCTGCGCGCCTTCGGCGGCCGCCAGTCTGAAATGACAGCCCAGCGGCAGTTCCAGTCCGCCGCCCAGACAATAACCGAATAGTGTGGTCACCCAGGGTTTGCCCATATTTTCAATCGCGGCGATTACCCGTAATCGCTGGTCGAGCAATTCGTCGATGCCGCCTTTGCGCTGCATGCCTTCGCCGAACTGTTTCAGGTTCATCCCCACCGAGAAGTTCACCCCGCCTTCCGCCGTGAGTACAACTGCCCGCACTGTGTTATCGGCGGCAATTCCGGCCACCGTTTCTTCGAGCGCATCCATCAGATCCAGCGACAGCGGGTTGTAAGGCGGATTGTTGATGGAGACGATGGCGATAGCGTCGCGCTGTTCAAAAAGTAGTGGCTCAGTCATGGTGTCCCGTTCTTTATGGCTTGGGCTTGGATTACGGAAGCTTAATATAATGACATAGAGTATGTCATTAAAGTGGTGCCTCGGGTAGACTATTGTGCTCGAGGTAACGCATTAACAAGGCAGTACAAAGGAGATGGGCTATGGGTATTGGCATGATCGCGACAATTACCGTGCGGGATGGCAAAAACGCTGAGTTCGAGGCGGCGTTTGCGGAGCTGGCCAAACAGGTACGGGAAAATGAGCCGGGCAATGCGTTTTACTCGCTCAACCGCAGCATGAGCGACCCCCAGGTTTATAAGGTGCTGGAAAAATACGCCAGCGGCGAAGATCTGGATGCGCATGTGAAGTCCGCACATTTTGCAGCGGCGAACGCCAAGCTGGCCGATCTTGTTGCCGGCGCGCCGGATCTTGAGGTGCTGGAAGCGCTTTGACGAGTAAAAATTAGCTGGAGTTAGTTATGAAAAAAATGATCAAAGTCGTACTGGGTATTCTGGTGGTGCTCGCCGTCACAGTCCGCCTGGGTTTGCCACTGGCTTTGCACAAGGCCGGCTTACATCCCGAATACACCGGGCCGGTCCATACAGTCCCGGCCGGCAAGAAGGCGCTGATTATCGCCACCAATCACGGCGTGCTGAATGCGCCCGGTGAGACCGAGGGTGATGCAACCGGTGTTGCGATGTCCGAACTCAGTCATCCCTATTACACCTTCCAGGAAGCCGGTATGCAGGTCGATGTCGCCAGCGTTAAAGGTGGTGAAATTCCCGTCGATCCGTTGACCCTGAAATTTATGGTTATCACCGAAGAAGATAGGCGCGCTGTGGCTGATCCTGCACTGCAGGCAAAGATGAAAAACTCCTTGCCCCTCGCCGATATCGATTTCGCGGACTACGATACTATTTTTCTGGCCGGCGGCTGGGGTGCAGCCTATGACCTGGGTTATTCTCCGGTGCTTGCTACCAAAATCTCGGAAGCTTATTACGCAGATGGTAAGCCGATCATCGGTGGTGTTTGCCACGGCGTGTTGGGCCTGATCAATGCCAAGGACAAAGACGGCAAGCTGTTAATTGCAGGCCGGCGCATGACCGGTGTCACGGACAAGCAGATTAAGGAGTTGGGTATTTCAGTGACGCCCCAGCATCCTGAAACAGAGCTGCGAAAAGCGGGCGTTATTTTTGAAAGTAAAACGGCGGTAAGGGATATGCTCGCCACGCATGTAGTCGTCGATGACGAAAAAAGATTCGTAACCGGCCAGAATCAGAATTCCGGTTTGGAAGCGGCACACACGATTGTCGGACTTATCGCGGAGCGCTCGCAATAACATTGTGATTCATGGCTGAGGGCAGTTCCTGTAGAGCGGCTCAACTAGCAATTTGACAATAATAGTAAGGAAAACATCGTGAAGAAATTACTGACGGTTATCGTTGCGTTGCCGGGGCTATTGTTCACCATCACCGGATTACGCTGGTTAACCGATCCTGCAGGGTCCGCTGCTGGTTTCGGAATGCCGGTGCTCGAGGGCGTTGGCCTCAGTACCCAGATTGGTGATCTCAGCGCTTTCTTTCTGGTTTTGGGGCTGTGTATTTTAATTGCACTGATCACTAGCCGGCGTGTTTGGTATTACCCGGCAATTCTGTTGCTTTCGTTGACCGCAATAGGCCGGATCCTAGCCTGGTTGCTGCACGACGCGACGCTGGCGGTGCAGATGATTGCACCGGAAGTCATTATTTCGATATTGTTATTGATTGCATCGCGTATCCTGCCAGAGAAGGAGTAAGGGGATGACTCTGCGCAGCCTTATCAGCGCGGCATCATTTGTAGCATTGATGCTGCCGGTGATGGCTTTCTCGGAGCCCGTGCCGCGACCGAATGTTGTGCTGGTGCTAGCCGATGATGTCGGCTTCACCGATATCGCACCCTACGGCAGCGAAATCAAAACGCCGACGCTATCTGCGCTGGCTGAATCGGGCATTCGCTTTACCAATTACCATACTGCAGCCAGTTGCGCGCCGACGCGGGCGATGTTGCTGACCGGTGTCGACAGCCATGTCGCCGGCGTGCCGAATATTCCTGAAATGATTCCCGCCGATCAACGCAAGCACAGCCACTATCAGGGGGTGCTGGGTAATAACGTCGTGACCGTGGCAACATTGCTGCAGGACGCGGGCTACCACACCTATATGTCAGGCAAGTGGCACCTCGGTATGACGCCGGAGAAGCTGCCCAGCAGCCGCGGCTTCGAGCGCACGGTGGTGATGGCCGATTCAGGCGCCGACAACTGGGAGCAGAAGCCTTATTTGCCGATCTATGAAAAAGCGAACTGGTTTGCAGACGGCAAAGAATTTCAGCTACCTGAAGATTTCTACTCCTCCGAGTTTTTAATCGATAAAGCCATCGAGTTTATCGATAGCAATATCGATGACGGTAAGCCGTTCTTTACCTATATTCCTTTTCAGGCCGTTCATATTCCGGTTCAGGCACCGCAGGAATTTATCGATCGCTATATGGGGGTCTATAACCAGGGTTGGACTGCATTGCGCGAGCGCCGCCTCAAACGCGCCGCGGCAATGGGCATTGTTGCAGCGGATGTGCCGATGGTTGAGATGAGCACCACGCAGGATTGGGAAGCGCTCGGCGCGCAGGAGAAGCGCTATAACGCTAAGCGGATGGCGGTTTACGGCGCGATGCTCGAAGCGATGGATTTTCATTTCGGGCGACTAGTCGATCATCTGAAGGCCATTGGTCAGTATGAAAACACGATATTTATCTTTGCGTCGGATAACGGCGCGGAAGGCAGCGGTATGGGGTATCCGGATACGCCACTCAATCGTTTTGCGATGTCGCGTCAGGGTTACAGCGTAGATTATGAAACGCTGGGCCTGAAAGGTAGTTTCAATAATATCGGCGCTAGCTTTGCCAGTGCTGCCGCGTCTCCCCTCGCACATTATAAGTTTTATGCGGGCGAAGGCGGTATGCGCGTACCCTTGATTATCTCGGGCGCCGGCATCGCGCCGGCGCAGCAGATTTCCAATGCCTTTACCTGGGTGACGGATATTGCGCCGACCATTTTGCAGCTCACCGGCGTCAGCCCGCCGCCGGCGCGCTATGGCGGCCGCAAGGTTGAGCCGATGATCGGTCGCAACTTGTTGCCGTTGATCAAGGGTGATGTCCCGCGTGTTTACGACGAAGACGATGCAGTCGGCTTTGAGCTGGCGGGTCACTCGGCGCTGTTTCAGGGCGATTACAAGATTGTGTTGAATCGCGGGCCGGTGGGTGACAATCGCTGGCACCTGTTTAATATCGTGACGGACCCGGGTGAAACCAATGACCTCAGCGCAGACATGCCGCAACGTTTGCAAAGTATGCTCGCCGCCTATGACCGCTATGTCGAAACCAATGGCGTGCTGCCGGTGTTGGCTGATTACAATCCGCAGCGGCAAGTTGCGTTCAACGGCCTGCACAAGCGCTTTGCTGCGCAGATTATGACGCTGATCGTGGCACTGGTGGTGCTGGTGCTGTTCCTGTCCGTATACCGCTTACGAAGCCGATAGCTTTGGTGATTTCGTCGCTCAATAACTAATACCTGTTCGTGCCTTCCGTTGGCAATCGGCCAGTGCTTTTGCTACTGTGCCCGCCGGCAAACATATGACAGTGATTGTGACTTAATATTTTCAGGAGAATGATGATGCTGCAATTGACCTCTATGGTGAGCTACGACATCGATGATGGTGTCGCGGTACTGACCCTCGACAACCCGCCGGTGAACGCGCTGAGTCAGGGGGTGCGCCAGGGCCTGTTGGAAGGTGTGACCAAGGCGCAGGCGGATGATGCGGCGCAGGCGATTGTGATTATTTGCAGCGGCCGCACGTTTATTGCCGGTGCTGATATCACTGAATTTTCCAGTGGCATGCTGGAGCCCGATTTCGACGATGTGCTGCGCGCCATGGATGATTCAGCAAAGCCGGTTGTCGCCGCTATTCACGGCACTGCTCTGGGCGGTGGTCTGGAGACCGCACTCTGCTGTCATTACCGGGTCGCCGTCGCAGATGCGAAGTGCGGCCTGCCGGAAGTGAATCTCGGTTTGTTGCCCGGTGGCGGCGGTACCCAGCGGTTGCCGCGGCTGGTCGGCGCAGAAAAAGCACTGGAGATGGTGACATCAGGCAAGCCGGTCTCCATGTCTGAGGCATTGGCTTTGGGGCTTGTAGACCTGATTGTTGACGGCGATCTGCGCAGCGGTGCGCTGGCCTTCGCCCGCGACAAGGCCGCCGCTGGCGGCGCGCATCCGAGAGTCCGCGACAACGATGAAAAATTACAGAGCGCCCGCGACAACCCGGCGCTGTTCGATTTTGTCCGCGATATGGTTGCTAAGCAGGCGCGGGGCTTTCTGGCGCCGGAGTACAATATCCGTTGTATTGAAGCTGCGGTGAATCAGCCTTTTGACGAGGGTATTGCGACAGAAAAGAAACTGTTTATGGAGCTGCTGACCGGCCCTCAGGCGGCTGCGCAACAGCATTTCTTTTTCGCCTAGAGACAGGCGGGGAAAGTCGCCGGTATCGACAAAGACCTGCCGGACCTGCCGATCAAAAAGGTCGGCGTAATAGGCTCGGGACTGATGGGTGGCGGCATCACCATGAATATGGTGAATGTCGGTATCCCTGTGACTGTTGTCGAAGTAAAGCAGGATGCACTCGATCGCGGACTCGGCGTGATTCGTAAGAACTACGAGCGAACCGCGAGCAAGGGGCGTCTCACGTCTGAGCAGGTCGAAGAGCGCTGCGGCCTGATTACCGGTTCGCTGGATATGTCGGACCTCGCCGATTGCGATCTGATTATCGAAGCCGTTTTTGAAAATATGGCGGTAAAGAAAGAAATCTTTAGCAAGCTTGATCAGATCGCAAAACCGGGCGCCATCCTTGCGTCCAATACTTCGGCGTTGGATCTGAATGAGATTGCCGCAGCGACCAGCCGCCCGGAATCCGTTATCGGGCTGCATTTCTTCTCACCGGCAAACGTGATGAAGTTGCTTGAGATTGTGCGCGGCGAGAAAACATCTGATGCGGTGATAAAGACCAGCATGGCCTTTGCTAAGCGCATCAAAAAAGTCGCGGTTTTAGTCGGTGTATGCCCGGGCTTTGTCGGCAACCGCATTTTGTTTATGCGTCAGCACCAGGCAGATCTGCTCGCGCTGGAGGGGGCGCCGGTGCCACAGGTCGATAAGGTGCTTTACGACTTCGGCTTCCCGATGGGCCCGTTTCAAATGTGGGACCTCGCCGGGCTCGATCTCGGCTGGGATAAGGCGACATCTAATGGCGCGACCGTAAAAGACCGGCTCTGCGAACTGGGCCGCTGCGGCCAGAAAACGCAGGCCGGGTACTATGACTACGATGATAAGCGGGTACCGACACCGTCCTCAGTAGTCACTGATCTGTACAGTGAGTATGCGGCTAAGGCAGGTGTTACGCAGCGCGATATTTCTGATGAGGAAATCCTCGATCGTCTGCTGCTGCCGATGATTAATGAAGGTGCAAAAATATTGGAAGAGGGTATCGCCCAGCGCGCCAGTGATATCGATGTGGTTTATGTGTATGGCTACGGCTGGCCGGTATATCGTGGCGGGCCGATGCACTACGCCAATACACTGGGGCTGGATAAAGTACTGGAAAAGCTGCGTCATTATCAGCAGCAGACCGGCGATGCCTTCTGGGCGCCTTCGAAATTGCTGGTGCAGTTGGCCGAGCAGGGAAAAAGCTTTTCCTGAGTCATGGTTACTGTCAGCTGCTTAGGGGATTTAATAGATGAGTGACGTGAACACGCTAGATGAGGTGAAGCTTGCTGAGTACCTTTCGGCAAACGTCGAAGGCTTTGCCGGACCGTTGACTGCTGAGAAGTTTGCCGGCGGTCAATCGAACCCGACATTCAAAATCAGCGCCGCTTCCGGTGAGTATGTATTGCGTCGCCAACCGCCCGGGAAGTTACTCAAGTCCGCCCATGCCGTGGATCGCGAGTACCAGGTGCTTACAGCACTCGCCGATACCGATGTGCCGGTTGCGAAAACCTTTCACCTCTGTGAAGACCGCGATGTAATCGGGTCAATGTTCTACCTGATGGAGTTCTGTGACGGCAATATTCACTGGTCGGCAGCGTTGGCAGAAGTTGAAAGCAATGCCTTACGTGGGCAAATGTACGACGAGATGAACCGGGTGCTGGCGGCAATTCACTCGGTGGATATCAGGAAAGCCGGCCTTGAGAGCTACGGCAAGCCGGGCAACTACTTCCAGCGACAGTATGATCGGTGGTCCAAACAGTACACGGCATCTGAGCTGACGCCGATTCCAGAGATGGATGAGCTGATCGCGTGGCTGGGTGAGCAGTTGCCCGAGGATGACGGCAAGGTGTCATTGGTACACGGCGACTACCGCCTCGATAACCTGATGTTCGCTAAAGACAATTCGAAAATTATCGCTGTGCTGGATTGGGAACTGTCCACGCTGGGCCATCCCTATGCTGATCTGGCCTATCAGTGTATGGGGCTGCGTCTACCCGCCAGTGAGAAGAAGGGCTCGCAATCTGGATTGATGGGCGTGGATGCGCAGGCACTGGGTATTCCGTCTGAGGAAGAATACGTCGCCAAATATTGCGAGCGTATGGGTATCGACGGTATCGAGAACTGGTCGTTCTACCTGGCCTTCAGCTTTTTCCGCTTAGCTGCTATCGCGCAGGGCGTGGCCAAGCGCGCGGCGGATGGCAACGCTTCCAGTAAGTCGGCGCATAGTGTCGGCGCGATGGTGCAGCCGCTTGCGCAGTACGCGCTTGGAATAGTGAGCTAATCAACTGCGCAACGGATCAGCGCATGTGCTCCGCGAGATAGGCTTCCATTTCGCCGATTGATGGCTTTCTCAGGTCCAATTTGTTTTTAGCGTACTGTGCGGCGGGTAATTCGGCTAGTTGGTTTGCCAGTGTGAGTGCGCGGGGAAGCAGTTCGTCAGGCGCGACAATGTCATCGATGAAGCCGGCGGCGATAGCTGCCTCGTGGGTATATTTCTCGGATTGAAGTACCGCACGGGTCAGGTGCAGTGGTGACAGGCGTGAACAAGCCAGTGCCATTAAAGGTGGCGGCACTTCCATGCTGATTTTGGTTTCGGGCAGGTTAACGGCGTAGTTTCCGGTCACACCGATACGATTGTCCGCGACCAAAAGGTAAAACGCCCCGATACCAAAGGCGTGGCCGGAGCAGGCGGCGATTACCGGCTGCGGGAATTTAAACAACCGGACCAGTAACTCAAAGCCGCCGCGCACCTGGGTAACCATATCGTCAACACTGCCCTGAAAGCCCTTGAGGTCGAAACCGGCGGAGAACATGCCGTCTCTGCCGGTGATTACGATGGCTTTGGCCTCTTGTTCGGCGCGATCGAGTGCGGCATTGGCAGCCGCAGTAAAAGCGGGATTGACGACATTGGCCTTGCCATCGTCCATAGTGAGAATCGCGATATCGCCGTTAAGTTCGAAGTTCATAAGTTGAGCCCGAGATGATTTAAACTAATGTCACTAAATGTGGCATAATATCAGCCGCTTTGCAAAGCGCCATACATGGATAATTTCCCGGCGACAAAATAAGCAGCCATGACGTGTCATAGCAGCCGGCGCGGTTATGAGTAAAGATTGCTACCCCTGCAAATTCTGAATTAAAGGAAACGAGTTTATGAGTACAAAACTTTTCGATCTGACCGGTAAAGTGGCGCTGGTTACAGGCGCCAGTCGCGGTATCGGTGAATCTATCGCCCGCTTGCTCGCTGAACAGGGCGCTCATGTCATCGTTTCCAGTCGTAAGATTGATGGCTGTCAGGCTGTTGCCGACGCGATCAAAAACGATGGCGGCAGCGCCGAAGCATTTCCCTGCCATGTCGGCAGTATGGACGATATCGCTACGATTTTCGCGCATATCAAAGCGACCCATGGCAAGCTCGACATCCTTGTTAACAATGCGGCGACTAATCCCTACTTCGGCGATATCCTCGACACCGATCTTGCGGCCTACACCAAAACCGTGGATGTGAATGTGCGCGGCTACTTTTTTATGTCGATCGAGGCGGGCAAGCTGATGCGCGACAACGGCGGCGGCAATATTGTAAACACCGCCTCTGTTAACGGCCTGCAACCGGCTATAGCGCAGGGTATTTACTCCATTACCAAGGCTGCTGTCATCAATATGACCAAGGCCTTTGCCAAAGAATGCGGTCAGCATGGTATCCGCGTGAATGCTTTGCTCCCCGGCCTGACAAAAACAAAGTTCGCAGGGGCACTTTTCGATAACAAAGATATTTATGAAGCAGTGATGAAAGAGATTCCGATGCAGCGTCATGCCGAGCCTGAGGAGATGGCGGGTACAGTGCTCTATCTGGTATCCGATGCTTCGAGCTATACCACCGGCGAATGTATCGTGGTGGACGGCGGCGTTACATTGTAAATACAGCACATTCTAAAATAGTGATTAAGCCCCAAACAAAAGGACACACATATGAATAACGATCTGTTTGATCTGAAGATGTCGGATAAATTTCTGCCGACCTATGAGTTGGTCAAGAATTTTATCGCCACGGAAATAAACCCTGTCGAAGAAGAGTTCTGGCAGGCGGCTAACAAGGATGATATCTGGACGCTGAGTGACAGACAGAGCGAAATTCTGGAGGGCCTTAAAAGCAAAGCGAAGAACCTGGGATTGTGGAACTTTTTTCTGCCGGACTGGAACGATGGTGGCATTAGCAACCTCGACTACGCCTATATGGCGGAAGAGATGGGTCGCAGCCACATCGCGCCGGAAGTGTTCAACTGCGCCGCCCCGGATACCGGCAATATGGAAGTGCTGGAAAAATACGGCTCCGAAGCCCACAAAAAGGAATGGTTGGAGCCCTTGTTGGACGGCACTATCCGGTCCGCTTTTGCGATGACCGAGCCGAATGTCGCGTCTTCTGATGCCACTAATATTGCAACCGAAGCGGTACTCGACGGCGATGAATGGGTCATCAACGGCGAGAAGTTTTATATCTCCGGCGCCGGCGACAGCCGCTGCAAAATCATGATCGTGATGGTGAAAACCAACTTTGATCCGGACACGCCGGTACATCTGCAACAAAGTCAGATTCTGGTGCCGATGGATAACCCGGGTGTGAAGATTCTCGGCCCTATGCATGTATTCGGAAATCCGGATGCGCCACACGGCCACATGCATCTCAAGTTTGAGCACTGCAGGGTCCCGAAAGACAATATTTTGCTCGGCGAAGGGCGGGGCTTTGAAATTTCACAGGGGCGTCTCGGTCCCGGCCGGATTCACCACTGTATGCGCTCTCTGGGTCAGGCTGAGCTCGCGCTGGAAATGCTGGTGAAGCGCGGCATGTCGCGCAAGGCCTTTGGCAAAGAGCTGATCAGGCTCGGCGGAAACTTCGACATCGTTGCCAACAGCCGTATTGAAATCGACAGCTGCCGCTTGATGGTGCTACGGGCAGCCAAGGCGATGGATATTCTGGGTAATAAAGAAGCGCGGATATATATTTCCGGCATCAAGGCACTGGTGCCTGAAACCGCCTGCCGGATTATCGACCGCGCGATGCAAATGCACGGCGCTGCGGGTGTTTCCCAGTGGACACCGCTGGCGGGTATGTACGCCGCGCAGCGCACCCTGCGTTTGGCCGACGGCCCCGATGAAGTGCATCGTATGGTTGTCGCCCGCGCCGAGATTAAAAAGTACGTCTGATCAGTCCAGTGCCGCTGCCGCCGGGAGGGGCGCCGATTCCGGTACTCTGACCAGCGGCCACAATAACTGTTCGCCGCTGGTGGTTTCCGGCAGATTTTCAACGCCGAATTTTTCCGGGTAGCGTCGCGTGATCTTTGCGGTACCGAATAGCACGTCCCAGAAGAACAGCAGATTGCCGTAGTTGCCCTTGTAGTTGGTGACGCCATCGTCAGCGTGTTTGCCGTGGTGGGCGCTATGCGTCGCAGGTGTAGAAATAGTCCGCTCCACGAGCCACATCACCGGTGAAAGCCACGCAATCCGATACAGCCTTTCGTCCCAGCGTACATCCGAGTGTGCGCCGATAATCACCGCCATTTTTATCGGCAGATAAAGCATATAAACCCAGCCGCCGCCGAGATATACCAGAGCACCGGAAAACCACAGCCCGGGCATCAACAGGTAGTAGAAAATATTATTCCGGTACACCACGCGCACCGACAGGTATTCCGCATTGTGGTGGGGGCGATGCAGCTTATAGAGCCAGGGCAGGGTGTGGGACAGGCGGTGCCACCAGTACTGGGGCAGATCATCAAAAAGTAAAAATAAGCCAAACACTGCCAGTACCGGCCAGTCAGCGAGTGCGCCGGCCGCTGCGGGTGCCACGAGCGCGGCAATCGCAAACCCGCCGGCAAATGCCAGCGGCTGCGTAATCAAAAACAGCACTGGCGCGCTGATTAGCTCGACAATAGCATCAGCGCGGGATTGACCCTTTTTCCGGAAAAATTGCGTGTATGCGATCTCCAAAACAATAAAACCTGTAAAAATAAGCAGTACCGCGATTTGTTCTGGTTTCATGTTAGTCCCCTGTTTTTGATGACTCAGTGGCTAGCGTAGCCCGCGGCCGTGGAATAGAATGCCAAATATTTATCATTTAGGTGATTATGCTTGATCTCCTGCAATTCGGTTCGCCCCGGCTGACCGATCTCATCTCTGCCGATTTGAACTACGCACTCGCCCGGCTGGGGCGGGATGTCAGCTACAGCGATGGCCAGCTGATTCACAGTCGCGGCGATGACAATCGGGGTATATCGATCGTCCGCGAAGGCGCAGTCAGAATCGGTGTTATTGGCATCGATGGTTCGTTTATCACCACGTCTATTTTCGGTGTGGGCCAGTGCATCGGCGAGTTCACCTTGTTTGCCGGGCTGCCGAGAACCCACGATGTTTCAGCGTTGGGCGAGTGCACAGTGCAACAAATCCCGGCTGCGCCCTTTTTAGCTCTGTTCGATTCGGAGCCCGAACTGGCGCAGGCGCTGCTGCATTTATCACTGCTGCGGACTCATTCATTGCTGGAGTTTTCCGATGATTTCCGCCGCCTGCCGAAACAGGTTCATGTGGCGAAGTTTCTATTGCAGGTGGCGGAATCGGCGGCGGATCCGGCAGAACTCCAATGCCTGCAGGAGGAGCTTGCCTATATCTTTGGCGTTTCCCGCGTATCAATGGGGAAGTTTCTGAAGTCACTACAAAGCGAGGGGCTGATTTTATTGGGTTATCGAAAAATCCGGATACCGGATTTGCCGCTATTGCGGGCGTGGGTGTCGCAAAGAACCTTGGTCGCACCTCTGGCGCCCAAAGCTCGAAGCTGAGAAGTGCCAGCATTCCCTGATTCGCGCTGCAGGTACGTCCGTGAGACGATGTGCGCGGCATAATTTGTGCCTCCCGGAGTGTAGTCAGTATGTTAAAGCCCGCGTTACATCCCAAAGAAGCGCAGCGGCAGCGCATTATCGAATCCTTGCGCCTCAACGACGACTCTCTCGACGAGTCTTTCGATGCAATTATTACCCTGTTGGCCGCGGCGGTGGATATGCCAATTGCGTTGTTTACTGTTGTCGAGAAAGACCGGCAGTTTTTTAAGGTCCGAGTCGGTCTGGATGAGTCTGAAACGCCGCGGGATGTGTCGTTCTGCGGACATGCAATTTTGGATGAGAACGCACTTCTCGTCGTGAATAATGCGGCTGTTGATGAGCGTTTTTCAGATAATCCGCTCGTTATCGGCCCGCCTAAAGTTATGTTCTACGCCGGCGCCACTGTGCAAGCTAATGGTGATATACCACTGGGTACAGTGTGCCTGATTGATCATGAGCCGAGAGTGCTGTCGGATGTCGAGTTAAAACATCTACAGAATGCCCGCCACCTGATGGAAGAGGCGATTGAACTGCGAATGCAGTTGCGCCGCGACCATCTGACCGGGCTATACAACCGGCGCTATTTTGACGAGCAGTACGAGCAGGAGTGGCGCCGGGCAAAGCGCAAGGTAAGCCCGCTGGCGGTTATTATGATCGATGTCGATAACTTTAAGCAGTTTAATGACCGCTACGGTCATCAGGCCGGCGATGATGCCCTGTGCGATATCGGCGAAGTGCTGCGTAACAGTGTAAACCGGGGCGGCGACCTTATTGCCCGCTACGGTGGTGAAGAGTTCGCTGCAGTATTGCCGGACGCCACTGCGGAAGGTGTTGAGGAGGTCATCAATACTTTGATTGGGCGTATAGCCGGACTAAAAATTCCACACCAGGATTCAGCGGCGGGCGTGCTCACAATATCCGCCGGGGCCTGCCTTGCCGGAACTGCGGCGGAGCTCAGTATCGGCGCCCACGCCATGCTCGACATCGCAGATGAAGCACTATACGCAGCAAAAGACGGCGGCAGAAACGCGGGTAAAGTGGCAGGTGTGCCACCGGCGTTATATGCCGGCTTTCGCGGCGAGCGCCGCGGCGTCAGCGGTCGCGAAGACTAAACGGTCCGGTTCAGACCGTCAGAATTCTGCGCCAAAGCTTGTCTTTCGACTTATTCTGCGCGCGCTTGAGAAAAAGTGCGGCGATCATTCGCTCAATATCGTCGGCAACTTTTTCGCGAACATCCCACTGTTGTTTCTTGGTCGGCTTTTTGCCTTTGAAATTGCTGAGATCAACCGGGTCCCCAAACTGAATATAGCAGCGCTGCGGTCTCGGCAGCAGCGAGCCGAAAAGTCCGGTGGGAATCGGCCCGAGCAGGTCAGTGCGTGTATTTTCATCCAGTAATCCGACTTTGGTCAGCATTTTTCCCAGCATCGAATCGGGGATGTCGTCACCTTCGATCAGGTGATTGTAGAATTCTTCAGGACCGACTACCGCCGTTGGCATAATCGTGTAGCCGTGCGCCGCTGCCATGCGCACAAAGCCGGTGCGCTCTTTCCATTGCAATGAATACTTCTGATCTGCGGGTTTGGTTGCTTCGTGGGCGCCACCGGGAAATACCAAAATATCCTTGCCGTTTTCCATAAGCGCAGAACATACATCGGGGTGACCGATAACCGCGCCTTGTCTTAACAGAAAGTCTTCGCGCGACGGTGCCCAAAGGGCTTTGTCACTCAGTGCGCGTAAAAACCGGCCATGTTCTGCGAGTACCGGCAGGCCCAATATCGGGCCATCGACCGCGTAGAGGGAATGATTAGCCACAAACAGGCAGGGTTTGTCGGGGAGTTTGTGTGCATCGAAAAACACCGGATCAAACAAGCGCTTGATTAACTTATAGCCCCAGCTTTTATCGGCGTTGGCCGGCGGCTCAACCGCGATGACTTTTTCTATATAGCGCTCGAGATCCTTTCCTTCGTAGGGCACGTGGTCGACATCGGTAAAACTCATAGTTCAGGCTCTTATTCGAATGTGCTGCGCACTATAGCAAGTCGTCGAGTTCGATGCGCTTGCTGCCCGCAGGCAAGCTAATTTTTGTGCCATCGACACTGACAGTGACTTTGCCATTGTAGACGTCTTTAACGCCGCGCAGATAAGCCGCCTCGGCGCCCGGCGCAATCAGCGGCGGCACGACATGATAGAACACAAGGTGTCGGGCGCCTACAGCCTGTGCAATCTCACCGGCTTCTTTCGGGCTGGCATGGTAGTCGAGTATGTCGAAGAATATTTTCTCCAAAGCGGGCAGACTGTTGCGTTTGGCGGTGTCACGCATGATATCGACCAGATTCGGTGCCAGACCCTCGTGTAGTAAAACATCAACGCCTTTGGCCATGCGCTGCAAGTTCGCGGACTTGTCCGTGTCGCCGCTAATCAGCAGCGAGCGTCCTTTGTAGTCAAAGCGATACCCGACCGCCGGACTGACCGGCGCGTGGTCCACAGAGAATGCGGTAACTTTCAGGCCGTTCTCGTTAAACACCACGGTTTGTCGCCCTTCCGCGGGCTTTGCGAAGGCTCTGGCGACCATGCCTTTTCCGGATAGTGGTGCCACCGTATCGCCGTGATGGGCATGCCGGTACACAGTGTCCTGGCGGTAGGCCATATTGAAGCCATCGACGATCTCTTTAACACCGGTTGGTCCGATCACAGGTAGCGGCTTGGTGTTCGCATTGTTGACCCAGCGTAACGTCGCGGTTTCACCGAGGCCGTCGATATGGTCGCTGTGAAAGTGGGTCAGCAGTACCGCGTCGAGTTTGCCGATCGGAATGCCCATGCGCGCGACATTGCGCACGCCCATAGTTCCGGAGTCGATCATCAGTGTTGACTCGCCGGCCACGATAATCACGCAGGAGCCCGAGCGGCGTGTGTCGGGCATCGGCCCGCCGGCGCCGCACACCACGGCGTGCAGGCCATCTTCCCAGGAGGCAGTACTGTCGACACCTAATAGGTGCTCGGCCGCGACGGCCATGACTTTTTCGGCGACGTTCGCGCGTTGTGGTGCACAGCCCGTGGCGAGCAACGAACAAAGCGCGATAGTGAAAACGGTA
>JBFJYC010000041.1:0-15753 GCA_041622815.1 Spongiibacteraceae bacterium
GCAACCGCGACCACCGGCATATCGGAATCGACCAGCGCCAACGGTCCGTGCTTCAGTTCACCGGCGGGATAACTCTCCGCGTGAATATAGGAAATTTCCTTCAGCTTCAGCGCGCCTTCCATTGCCACCGGCCATTGGATACCGCGCCCCAGAAACAAGGCGTGGTGTTTGTCGGCAAAAGCCTGCGATACCATTTCAATTTCAGCATCCAGCGCCAGCGTTTTCTCCAGTAGCGCCGGCAGCGCATGTAATGCCGCAACCAACTCTGCCTCGGTTTCAGCCGTCATCTCGTTGCGGCGCCCCAGAGCGATCGTCAGCAGCAACAATGCGACCAGCTGCGTGGTAAAGGCCTTGGTCGAGGCGACACCGATTTCCGGCCCCGCTTCGGTCATCAGTTTCAGGTCGGACTCACGCACCAGAGAGCTCTGGGCGACATTGCAGATTGTCATGGTCGCGGCGTAGCCCCGCGTCTTCGCCAAACGCAAAGCCGCGAGTGTGTCGGCTGTTTCTCCCGACTGGGATATGGTTAATAGCAAGGTGTCTTTCTGCACCACAAACTTGCGGTAGCGGAACTCACTGGCCACCTCGACACCGCAGGGCACGCCGGCCAGACCCTCTATCCAGTACTTGGCGACCATCGCCGAATGGTAACTGGTGCCACAGGCAACAATCTGAACCGCCCGCGTGGAATCCAGAATGCTGGCCGCCTCAACGCCAAAAGCCTGTTCCAGAATAGTGTGACGCCCGAGCCTGCCCTGCAGGGTATCGCGCACAACCTTCGGCTGTTCGTAAATTTCTTTGAGCATAAAGTGGCGGTACTCGCCACGCTCGGCGGCAGCGGCGGACTCGGTAATACGCAGCTGTTCGCGTTCAACCGCGTTACCATCGCTGTCATAGGTCGCATAAAACTGCGGCGTGATCTCCGCGAAGTCGCCTTCCTCCAGATAGACAAAGCGATCGGTAACCTGACGCAATGCCAGCTGGTCCGACGCGATAAAGTGCTCGCCGATGCCGATGCCGATAACCAGTGGCGAGCCGCTGCGGGCACAAACAATACGTTCGGGCTCATCACTGCTGACCACCGCCAGACCAAATGCGCCTTCCAGCTGCGTTACTGCAGCCTGCACCGCCGCAAGCAGGCAACCCGCTTCCGGCAACAGGCTGTGAATCAAATGGACAATGGTTTCGGTATCGGTCTGCGAAACAAATTCGTAGCCCTGCGCTTGCAGGCGCTCGCGCAACGCCTCGTGGTTCTCAATAATGCCGTTGTGCACCAGCGCTAGGCGTTCTGCTGATATATGCGGATGTGCGTTTTCTTCGGAGGGCACACCATGGGTCGCCCAGCGGGTATGGGCGATGCCGGTGAATCCGCTGAGCGGGCTCTCGGTCAACGCCTCGGCGAGCATCGCGACCTTGCCCATACGCTTGCAGGTTTGAATCTCACCGGCGCTGTTAATCAGCGCCACGCCGGCGGAGTCATAACCGCGGTATTCAAGACGTCGCAAACCTTCAACTAAGATGTCCGCAACTTCACGGCGCGCCGTGGCACCTACAATTCCACACATAATCTTTTGCCTTAAGCTTTTTTCGGCCGTTTCCAGCCATCAATGTTGCGTTGTTTACCACGCGCTACCGCCAGCTGATCGGCAGCCACATCACCCGTAATCACACTGCCCGCCGCAACCGTCGCATTGTCGCCGATGGTGACCGGCGCGACCAATGCGCTGTTCGAACCGATAAACACACCGCTGCCCATCACCGTTTTATATTTATTTACGCCGTCATAATTACAGGTAATGGTACCGGCACCGATATTTACTTTCTCACCCACTTCCGCGTCACCGATATAACTGAGGTGGTTAACTTTACTGCCCTTGCCGATATTCGCTTTCTTGGTTTCAACAAAATTGCCGACCTTGGCGCCTTCGGCCATCACCGTACCGGGACGGATACGGGCAAAAGGTCCGATCGTACAGCGGCGTCCGATCTGTGCGTCTTCAATCACCGAGTTCGGCTCAATAACGGTACCCGCACCGACGGTGGCGTTACTGATTACACAGTTCGCGCCGATTAACACCTCGTCACCCAACGACACTTCACCGCTAAAGACACAATTCACATCGATCGCGACATCCTGCCCGGTGCTGAGCTCGCCGCGCACATCGATGCGCGATGCATCGGCCAGTGAAGCCCCGCCTGCCATCAGTTTTTCAGCGATAGCGCGCTGATAGACCCGCTCCAATTGCTCGAGCTGGGTTCTGGAGTTCACGCCTTCAACCTCCACCGCGGTCGGTGGCTGCGATGTCACAACGGTAAAGCCTTCGGCGACCGCCATCGCGGTAAGATCGGTCAGATAGTATTCGCCCTGCGCGTTGGCGTTCCCCAACTGTGGCAGCCAGCGACTAAAGTCTGCCGCATTGCCGGCGACGATACCTGAATTCACTTCGGTCACCGCCAGCTCAGCAGCGCTGCCGTCTTTTTGCTCGACAATCCGCTGCACTTCGCCCTGATCATCCCTGATGATCCGGCCATAGCCGGTGGGGTCGTCGAGGGTGACGGTCAGAATGCCGTAGCGCTGATCACCGAGCAGCGCCATCAGCGCGGATAATGTCTCCGCCGAGGTCAGTGGTACATCGCCGTAAAGCACCAGAACCTGTGCGTCAGGTTGCACCGCCGGCATCGCCTGCGCAACGGCATGGCCGGTGCCGAGCTGTTCGCTTTGCATCACCCAGTTAACACCGCAATCGGCAATCTCGGTTTTTACCTGATCGGCGCCGTGGCCGACGACCACATGGATGGCTGTTGCCCGCATTGCCTGTGCGGTTTCAATCACGTGGCGCAACATCGGCTTACCCGCCAGCGGGTGCAATACCTTCGGACGCTTAGAACGCATTCGCGTGCCCTGACCGGCCGCAAGGATGATGACTTCTAGTGACATTTTATCCGGGTATCTCTTTGAATTTTCAGGATTATTTTCGCATGACTGGCGCCGCGACGCGATGCTCCTCAGCGGCCCGCGCCGGCTCACTGCGCCAGTATACTGTGTGCCGAGTAACGGCGCTGCGTTAAAGTATGTGGCTGCGCCCGTCGTTCTGGCGTAAACGGCCGAGTATATCTACCCGCATCAACAATGTATTTATCGCTGCGGCTAACGCGTATGCTCATGCCCATTGTTCAGCCAATCGTGATCTTTGCAAAGGGTACTGTTTTTTTGTCTCAGGAATTTCTACAGGCGATTATCGACTCCATACCGCAACGCATCGCGGTAATTGAATATTCCGGGCGCATCGTCTATGTCAATAAGATGTGGAATCGCTTTGCGGAGGAAAGCGGCCTGACCGGCGTCAGCGACTGGAGTCAGTTTAACTATCTCGATGTATGTCAGGGCGCCGAAGAGGACGCCAGCGATGTCACCGTCGCCGGCAATGGTATCCGCGCAGTCATTTTCGGACGCCAATCGACGTTTGAAATGGAATACCCCTGCCCCGATGCGCGCGGCACGCGCTGGTTTCAAATGACCGCATCGGTGCTGGAGTGGAGTGGCGAGCCCAGAATCATTATCTCGCATCTGGATATTACCGACCGCATGCAAGCCGAGCGGGACGCGCTGGAAATGGCGTACTTCGATATGCTCACCGGCTTGCCCAATCGCCGGCGCTTTGATGATTTTAGTCAAAAGCTCTGGCGCCGCCACCGCAGAAGCGGCGAGCGACTGGCGATACTGATGATCGATCTCGATGAGTTCAAAGCGATCAATGATAGTTACGGCCATGTCGCGGGTGATGCCTGCTTACAGCGGATCGGCGAAATTCTTTCCGAGGTTATTCACCGGCCCGATGACATCGCGGCCCGCTTCGGCGGCGATGAGTTTGTGCTGGCGCTGGGCGGCACCGGAAGAGAGGCCGCCCAAGTCTTTGCAGAGCAGATCATCGCCGAGCTGGCGTCGAAAAGAATAAACTATACCTCGGGCACGATTGACCCCCCGGCGGTTAGCATTGGTATAACCACAGCGATACCGAGTGCGGTGACAAGCCTAGCCGCCTGCTTCCGCGAAGCTGACAATGCGCTGTATGAGGCAAAAGCCGAAGCCGGGTCGTACTGGGCAGTGGCGAAAGAAGATGATGATGGTGGTGCTGAAAGTGAGCGCGCTGGCTGACTGCTACTATTTGCCGCTGCCCGACTGTCTAATTACCAAAAACACCAGCAGTCCGGCCAGCAAAATCTCCATTACCCCGGCCGCCTGCTGCATCGAGCCGGCACCGCTACTGAGCAGTGCCGCTGCCAAGCGAACAATGCCCACGCTACCCAGCGCCGAGCACAGCACAATGGTTGCCGCCCTTAGCTGCTGAACCCGAACCAGTATCAATAGCGCAACACCCAGTCCGATCTGAATACCGCCATAGGTCGCCTGAACATCCACCCGGGCATCGGCATCCAACTGGAATTGGCCGGTCAGCCCCAGAGCGAATTCCGGCGCCACAATATAGCCCATACCGATAACAGTCAGGCCCACAGCGATAGCGGTAACAATAATTTTTTCCATGCTGCTATGCCCCTGCAATCGCACCGCCGAAAATCCAGACAAACTGAGCGAAGCCCGCCAGACCACCCAAAACGCCACCGAGAAGCACCACTAATAACTGGTCTTCCTCAAATGCCGGCAATAACAGTTGTTGAAATTCTTTCGGGCCCAGCGCCGCCATACGTTGGGAGATTAGGCGTCGCACCGGTGCGGTGACTTCAGCGGCGAGGCCGGCATCTTCGAGCGATTCCGCGACCTGTTCCGCGGCGTAGTCCGCCGAGAACTTTCGCATCTCATCCATTTTGCCGCGCTGCACCGCCATGCTGGCTAAGGTCTTAGCGATCCAGTTGGCATCCAGGGCGCTACGAATGTGCCGGTTCACAATGCGGTGTACCTCGGCACTTTTCGGGCCGTTCCAGACATGATCAAACAGACTGCGGGCATTCATAAAATTAGTTACAAACACATCACCGAAGACTTCGCTGACCGCGGCCTGGCGCTTTAGGAACAGACCGTGTGCTATCCATGGCCCGATCTTTTTCGGTTCCGCCGGGTGTGCGATCAGTTTTAAAGCAATCCAGTTGGTGCCGGCGCCGGCAATCACACCGAAAAACGGTAGCACCCATGCTGCCGGGTACAGAAACCAGCACAGCGCCTGCAGAATGCCTAAGGGCAAACCAAAGTACAGACCGGAGCGAACAACAAACTTAAGTTCATCGCCGGTGCAGCGTAAAAACAGCTCAACCAACAGGCCCGGATCATCGGCAACACGCTCTTCCGCCAACGCGGCGATATCAACCAAGCGGTCGGCACGGTCAGAAAAATCGGCAAGTATCGCTTTCGCGATATCCGGCAGTTGTTTTCTGACGCGCTGATAAACCAGCGCCCGCACCGGCGGCAAGGCCAAGTCCCAGGCCGGAATATCGTGCTCGGCAATAATGTCGTCGACCCACTCATCCACATAGGGATCGAGAAACTCAACCAGCGTGGACACGGTGTCAGCTTCTTCCAGCGCTTCGAACACATCGGCCGGGGTGCAGATTTTCACAACCGACATATTGACTAGATTGCGGATCAGCCGGATACGCAGGCGCGGAATAATGCCCTGCCAGCCGAGGAACTGCCCGATGCCTACCCAGCGCAGCGGGTAGAACATCATCTTGATGCCGAGAAAGTTAGTAAACCAGCCAACGAATGCCGTAATCGGTGGAATCAGTAGATACGGCAGCCACTCCATTATCAGAATCTCTTTTTAGTAACGGTAGCTGAAGCTGGCGAAATAGTATTTTGGCGCGTTAGTCGCGGCGTAATGGCTACCTGGCTGGGCGATGCCGTCGCCGCTCCAGACCATACGCAGCTCATCGGACAGATTTTTTCCGTGTACCACGAAACGCCAAACGCCATCCGCGGAACCGACACCGAAGCGCGCGTTATAAATCCAATAAGCGCCTTCCGCGTCGAGCGGGTCGAGATCCGAATCGAATTTCTCCGCGTCCTTGTAGGTCGCATCAACGCCGGCAAACAATTCCATCGGCATTCCCATAACGTTCAGTGGTACTGCATAGTCCAAACCAAAACTGATATTCCACCGTGGCGCGCGATGCAGCCCTTTGCCGGAAAGATCACAGTCATTGCGGGGTGAGGCCGGGTTCGAGCCAGGCTCTTGCTCCGAGGCCGGCTCACTCGGGCAGGCGCCGTTCTTATGATCGATAAAGCGGGCATCGTTATAGCCCACCGCTGTTTTCATAATCAGACCCGGAAGTAAGACCGCGGTGAGATCGGTCTCGGCGCCACGCATTTCGACTTCCGGGGCGTTGGCGGTGACATAGCCGAGGCCGGTAAATGCAGACAGCTGATAATCCTCGTAATCGGTCTGGTAGTAGCCGATATTCCAGCGCACCCGGCCATCCAGCAGGTCGGTTTTAGCGCCGGCTTCGAAGGTCGTCGATTTTTCCGCTTTAAAACTGACGTTGTCGCGCTCGGTGGCGCCGGCGTTGTAACTACCCGCCCTAAATCCCTTGGCGAGTGTCGCATAAAACGTGACTTCCTCGAACGGCTCCCAGGTAATCGAGTACTTCGGTGAGAAGTTTTTATCTACCAGCACCTCATTCACCGTAAAGGGCGCTTCGGTGAGTTGCGACCAAAATTCGACCGGGCCTTCGGTCCGGGTTTCTATGTCCGCGTCTTTTTCGTCTTCGGACCTACGGGCGCCGATGGTAAGCGCCAAATAATCGGTTATCGCCCACTTAGCCTGCCCGAAAATACCTGTCGAGATGGTCTGCAGGTCAAAATCAGCTATTAAGTTGTCGATCACGTCGGAATCGCCGAACACAGCACCCGCTAAAATGTCGCCAACCACATCACCGGTAGCGCCGCCGCCAGCGAAAGTCGCAAAGTCTGCAAATAGCGGCACTTGCAGAAGCGACACGGTTTTTCCCTTGAAGTAGTAGAGCCCACCGATGTATTCAAAGCGTCCGGGCGGCGAAGTGATGCGCAGTTCCTGGCTGTATTGCTCATCGTTGATTTCGGCGGTCAAACCGACCAGCTTCAATGCCGTGTAGTCGACATCACCGCCACGAAAGGTATCGACCTTCGCGAAACTCGTGACCGAGGTAAATGTGTGGCCCCACGACTCCCAGTTAATTTGCAGCGGGATGATCTTGCCCTTGCCCTCGGACCGGTTTTCAAAATCATCGCCCTTGTTTCTGGGCATGCTCGAGCGACGATCGAGGACGGTTTCAAAATTCGGGTCTGAGTCTTCAATTGCCGGCCGCAGATCTTCGGGATAGGCATGGTATTCGTAACCCAAAAATACGCCGTGAAAATAATCAAACTGGGTATAACCCAGCGTCACATCAATAGTCTCTGAAACGTCGTAGCGAAAACTTAACCGCGCCATTTCCTGCTCACGATCACCGAGAGTTTCATTGTCACCGGTGCTTTTGGTATAGCCATCCTCATCTCGACGCTTCGCGGCAAGCCGAAAGGCGAGACGGTCTGTGATCGGCCCGGACACCATGCCCTCGGTTTCCAGAATGTCGCGATTGCCTCCGGTCACCAGCACCGAGCCAATCCACTCCTGGCTCGGCGTGCCGTTGGTAATATTAAACACGCCCGCCGTGGCGTTACGGCCAAACAGCGTGCCCTGGGGGCCCTTCAAAACTTCCATGCGCTCTAGGTCGAGAAAGCCGGCGTTGAGGTAGGCAAATTTCGGTACGTACACGCCATCGATAATATAGGCTATAGCCTGTTCGCCGATCGGGTTTAACTCCGCCGTACCAATACCGCGGACGTAGAGTGAATTTGAAGTGTCGTTAATCGATACGTTAGGAATTTGCGCCGCCAAATCGTTAAGCCCGAAGATACCCTGATCTTTCATCGCGTCGCCGTTAAACACCGATAAGGCCATGGGAACATCACGCACATTCTCTGTGCGCTTTTGCGCGGTAACAATGACTTCTTCCAGCTGATACCGGCTACTCTGACTGTCGTCACCAGCTTCCTGCGCAACGGCGGCGGCAGCCGATAAAAGCAAAGCCAGTGCTATTTTCCTTTTTGCTCGCATCGCTCTGCTCCGTACTGCCGCTTAAGCCAGGCTCATAAAATGAACTTTTGACAGACCGCCGTCGACAACGAGGCTGGTGCCGTTGATAAATGAGGCTTCGTCGGAAGCTAAGAACAACGTAGCCGATGCAATATCCTCCGGCGTACCTAAACGGGGCACCGGACATGCCTGCGCGGCGCCATTCAATTGTGCTCGCGCTTCTATGCCATAGGCTTTTTCCAGAATCGGTGTATCAATCAGCCCCGGCAAAATTGCGTTGTGGCGGATGCCCGGCACCGTGACTGCAGAATCCTCGGTGAATTTGACGATGGCCGCCTTAGCGGTGCCGTAGGCGGTATAGCCGTGTAATGATACGATCGCCGACGCCGAAGAAATGTTAATGACCGACCCGTTTGCCGACGCCCGCAGCAATGAAGCTGCGTACTTCACGTGAAAGATCGGACCTTTAATTAAAACATCATGCTGCTTATCAAAAGCCGTTTCATCCAAGGCTTCAGGATCCTCCAGAATACCTATACCGGCGTTATTCACCAGCACATCCAGACGATCCATTCCGCCGAGTAATTCCCTGATCTGGCCAACATCGCCGGCGTCACACACTTTGCCCTCAAACCGGTCACCCAACTTCGGGGCTAAAGCTGCCAGCTCAACAGCATTGATATCCGTGCCGACAACGGCTGCACCGGCTGCTAAAAAGCGCTCGCTAATTCGCAGACCAATGCCGGATGCGGCACCAGTAACCAATACCGTTTTGTTCGTAAAATCCAAGGCTCTCTCCTGACAGGGTCGCGCAGGCCATTAAGCAATGTGCCCGCAATCAACCCGCTATGATACTCAGCGGGGCAGCCACGGCCTGTCTCAGTCGGCAAATCCCTTGTCCACGCCGCTATCGGCATCTAGTTTTTTACCAGCAGCTCGCGCAGGCGCGTCACCATCGAGAACGGCTGGCTCACGGACAGGGTATTCAGCAGCCAGGCAGGTATCGGCCCGTTCGGGTCAACCAAGGCCGTGGTTTCCAGGCGGGTGACTGATTCGCCCAAAGGCTTTAGCGTCCAGCTCGCGTTCGCATGAATGATGCGCACGGCTTTTTTATTGGGCGGCACAACGCCGGCAACCGCTTGGTTCAGCAGCACCACGACGCCGTCCTTTTCTTGGCGCTCCAGTGACATCACCATCTCACGGTCATCCACCGGCCAGGGCATGTCATAAAGAATCACCAGCACGCCGCCGGGATAGTCGGCATTGCGGACGCGGCGGGCCGAACGGCACATACCATCCCACTGCGGGCGCCGCCCTGCGTCCAGCAACAATGCTTCAACATCGGCGATTGGCGCCGCGATATCAGCCACCGCACGCACCTCATCGATGGCTGAACCATCGACTTTGCGGGTAAACACCCGGATGCCATCGCCCTGCTTGCGAAGTTGCCAGCCGGCATCCGCCTCGCCCTGCGCGCTTAAGGTGAGTAACAGCGCCGCAAGAATGGCAACGATACGAATCATGATCAGCTCTCCAGTGGCCGGAAAATACTCTGCGCGCGCCCGGCGATACGGTCAATAGCCGAAGTCTCATGGCGGACGATAGTCGCCGCCAAAGCTTCGGGATTTTTGACGCCGGACATCGCTTTAAAGCCTTCGGCGACTAGTCGGTATATGTTGGGAAATCCGCCGACCTTCGCCGGAATTCTGGCAATTTTGATCGCGTAACCAATTTTTCGGTCAGCCACCGTGGTGTTGAGATCATCGGCGAAAATCTCGAAGCACTGCATCTGGCGATAGAGCTTGTCGATCACATCGCCGCGGTGGCAGGCCTCGACAAAAGCGACTTCATCAATTTCGGTGACGCCCATCTCTTCGAATAGGGTCATGGTCAGTGTGTCGCCGATTTCGCCGGACAACGCATTGAACTCCAACGCTGAATTGAGCATATCGGTGCCGGTAAATAGTTTTTCAGCCACGCTAATGGTGCGATCCGCGCCTTGGAACTCCGCCAGATCGATACCACCGAATATTTCGACGAAGTAGTAATTGAGTACCTTGGCGACTTTACGATTCGCCATCATCGACTGATAGCATTGCTGCATTTGCGCGGCGCGCCAGGATTCAAAGCGCTGCACAGAAACACAAAAGTCGGCATCGGCATGCCGCCTTAGCTTGTTATACCGCTCAATATCCCGGCGCAGACCGCTTTCCGGTTTCGACATGCCCGCTATGCGGCGAGTGCTAAATCCGGAATTTTTCCGGCGTCGGCAATGCCGAGCTCAGCCCGCAACTCGTCGAGATTGCGCTCGAAGCAGGCGGTCCAATCCAGTCCGATCACGCACTCCGCCCGACGGCCCATTTCATAACCTTCAGAAAAAGCCTGCATCTGGGTGCCGACCGCATCGCGGTCGTTCCATACCGTCCTTATCGTCAACAACGCCGAAAAAAAGGCGATAAAAGAAAATTTCGGCACCTGCCCCATATAAAAGCCGGCGACGCCAAACTCACCTTCTGTGTTGTAGTAATAACCGGTAAGCAGATGCCACAGATCATGGGTTTCGTACATATGCGCCATCAGCCAATCGGCATCGGAATCGTGGGGGATGGGATCGACCAGATTCGGGTCGATGCCGCGCTGACGCGCTACCGTTGCAAAGGTATGGCCCAGCGTGCCGACTGGCAGCGCCGCCAGTTTGTCCAGATCGTACTCCGGCATGCGCCTCCGCGCCGCCATCGCCTGCGCCGCGCGTGGCGACGTCGCGGCCACCTCTTCGGCCAGCAAATCCCAGCGCGCAATTTTTTTGCCCCACCAGGAACGGTTAAAGGCGAACTCCACTATCGCCGCCTCTTTTACATTGGCGTTGATATCTTCCTTGTCCCGAAGCACCCGCCAGGTAGCGAGCAGCGTGCGTAAAATGCCTCGCGGTTTGTGACTATATTTATAATCGGCCATGGTTCACTCCCGGTTAAGATGGAACTCGCACCAGAATAGGTCAAACAGCCGGCTTGTAGTACTCGTTTAACAGCGTCCGGGAGAATATTCTTAACATATTGATTTATAAGGCTTTATATAAATAAATCACGGATTTAACAGACCGCCACGGGGAATTGCTCGGTTTATAACTTTGGTTTGCCCTGTTTTTAAACTCTGATCAGCGCCGCTCAAAAATATGGACGAAACCCGCGCTGCCGAGACCGCCGTTGTGCTGCAGCGCGAGCCGCGCGTTTTTGACCTGCCGGCCACCGGCCTCATCACGCAGCTGCCAAGTAAGCTCGGTGATCTGCGCCAGACCCGTAGCACCTAAGGGGTGCCCTTTAGCCAACAGTCCACCGGATGGATTGACCACGAACCGGCCGCCGTAAGTGTTGTCGCCATTAGCCACGAATTCGTTGAGCTGGTCGGATTTGCAAAGCCCGAGCGCGGCATAGGTCGCCAGTTCATTGGTAGTAAAGCAATCATGCAGTTCGATAACATCAATGTCGTCGGGACCGACACCGGCATCAGCATAAGCCGCATTTGCGGCATCCCGGCTAAGCGCCTGAAACATCACATCCAGCACACCACCTTTAAGGTAGTCGCGATGATCGCTGCACCAACCCTTTCCTTTAAGAACGATGTCATCCCGAATGCCGTTAGCGCGGGCAAAACTTTCACTGCAGACGACAACAGCCGCTGCGCCGCAGCTCGGCGGGCAGGCGTGAAGCTTTTTCATGTTTCTGAACAGCGCCGGGGCGTTGACGATTTCTTCTACTGTCACCGGGTCGCGAAAGATTGCATTAGGATTATTCTCGGCATGCCTTCGCGCCTTAACTGCAATCGCCGCTATCGTCTCTTCGCTAACGCCTTGCGCCAACATGGCATCAACCTGCGCGGCAAACAAACATACCGCAGGTGGCGTGCCGCGCTCTTTTTCGGTTAAGCCCATTTTTTCATACACCGCGTCTTCATGCCGCGCGAGTGGGCTGGTTTTTGCCGGGAAAATCATATCAATCGCGCCCGGCTCCATCTCCTCAAAACCGAGTGCCAGGGCGCAGTCTACAGCGCCGGATGCAACGGCCTGCGTCGCCAATGCAAAAGCGCTCGAACCGCTCGCGCAGTTGTTGTTGACGTTAAAGATAGGAATGCCGTTGATATCAATGCGGTACAAGGCGGCCTGGCCGGCGCAGCTATCACCATACACATAGCCGGCAAATGCCTGCTCTACAGCGCTGTATTGCACGCCGGCGTCGGCAAGCGCCAGAACTGCCGCTTTCTCGCCCATCAAATCGTAGGGCTCGGATTGACCCGGCTTTCGAAACGGCACCATGCCGACGCCGGCGATAACAACTTTACGGCTCATCGACTCGTTCCTTGTTATCCTCTGTATATTTAAGGTAGGCGTAAAATAGCCGGAAGCACTCTTCGTAAAATGCCTGACTTTCGAAAAGTTCGCGATCAGCGGCCAGCGCAATACCTTCAATTGCGGCGATCAGCATGCGCGAGCTTAGTTGCAAATCCTGCGGCTGAATTTCCTTGCGGTGCACCAGCAAAACCTTTTCCAGATGCGTAATTGCAAGCTCTTTATTCTGCTGCCGCTTTAACGGAAATGCACCACCCGGCAACGTTTCCAGCACTCGCCACAAGGCCGGATCCTGCCCTTGCAGTGTTGCGGCAGCCGCCGCGATTAAATTGATCAGCGTCGTTTTTAATTCCGGCAACGGTTCAAAATCAGCCAGCACCTGAACCGGCGGCTGAAGCACGCTATCCATCACCGCAGCAAATATTTCTTCTTTGTTTTTGAAGTGCTGATAGAGGGTGCCGACACTATAGCCGGCACGTCCAGCGATATGATTGGTTGTACATTTCCCGCCCTGCTCGATCAACAAATCCGCTGCGGCCTGCACAATGCACGCCCGGGTATGCAGGGCACGGGGCTGCATCAGTTCACCGCCCGGGCCTGTCCTTGCCAAAAGCGTTTGCGCAAGTCGGTCTTAAGCACCTTACCTGCGGGGCTGCGGGGCAGATCATCCATAAACTCTATCGTCTTCGGGGATTTAACCCCGCCCAATGCTGCTTTACACAGATCAATCAGTTCATCAGCTTCACAGCCGGTATCCGGCTTCAGCTGCACTATCGCTTTTACCGCTTCGCCCCACTTATCATCCGGTACACCGATGACCGCGCAGTCCTGCACGGCGCTATGCCGCGTCAGTACCTGCTCTACTTCGTTGGGATACACATTGAAACCGCCGGAGATAATCATGTCCTTTTTGCGGTCGACAATGGTAATAAAGCCATCTTTATCCATAACGCCGATATCACCGGTGTGGTGCCAACCAAACTTCCGCACCTCCGCGGTCGCCTCCGGGTTTTTGTAGTAACCGGGGGTTACCAGATCACCCTTGATACAAATCTCGCCGGCCGTGCCACGCGCAACCTCAACGCCGTCATCGTCCAACAAGGCAACAATATTACCGATTGCCGGGCGCCCTATCGATGCCAGTCTGGCTTCAATGACCTTACCATCCTCGCGCAAATAGTCTCCCGGCGCTTTACAGGTTACTGCCGCCGGCGCCTCGGTTTGGCCGAAGGCCTCGGTCATAACCGGTCCGAATACATCGATGGCCTGTTTAAGTTTTTCCAGCGATGTCGGTGCAGCACCGACCAAAAAATGTTGCAGTGAGCTATAGTCGTGCTCACGGATATTGGGTAAGGCCAGCATCATGTAAACAACTGTCGGGGGTAAAAACAGGTGCGTAATCTGGTAGCGCTCAATGGCATCACAAATCGACGCCGGCGCTGCGGCTGCCATAATCACATTGGCGCCGCCGCGTGCGAAGTGCATACAACCCAGTAATCCCGCCGTATGAGTCATCGGCGCCACAACCAAATGCCGGGTATCATCGAGATAATCAAAGTGCGCGTAAAAGTTCTGGTACATCGTATTGACCGCGCGATGCGTCAATACAACACCTTTCGACTTTCCGGTGGTGCCGCCGGTAGGAAATATTGCAAAGGTTTCAGCCATATCGACCGGCCCGGATACGAACTCGCCCTGACATTCACCGGACCAGGCCTCAAAGCTTATGCAACCATCCGGCGCCTTATCAATACACACAGCCTCTCTGATGCCGGGCACCGCTGTGAAAATTGCCTTTGCTTCAACGGCAAAACTGCTGTGATAGAAAAGTAGCTCGCCGTCGAACCGCTCCAATAGATCGATATTGGTTGGCACCGGGTTTCTCGGATTAATCGGCAACCAGACTGCCTCCGCACGGAACAAGCCTAACAGCGTCAGAAATGCATCTGTACCATTCGGCGCAAGGATGCCGATGTGGGCACCCTTCGCATAGCCCTTCGAGCGGATCGCGTTAGCGACGGTGTGGGTTTTCGGCGCTGCCTGCGCGTAGCTAATACCGGGCGCACCTGACTCCACATCGACAAAGGCGAGGTTCTCAGGGTAGTACTTAGTGCCGTTATCGAAGTAGTCGATGATTCGCATAATCTTGCCCCCTTGACGCTGCTTAGGCGATATCTACCTGAACCGGCAGGAAGCTCTTAATCGCACCCAGCATATATTCGTGGCCCACCGCCTGACAGGCCGAGACAAAGCCGGTGCGGTCCGCGCTGCCGGTGATCAATCTTGCCGCCAAGGCAGCTTGCACAACGCCGGTCAGCTGATAAGGTGCGGCTGTGTAAATCGTACAACTACGATGCACGCCGGTGCCGATGCCGTGTACAAAATCCGTGGTTCGTTGCACCAAACGGTTTTCGCGAGGCGGCATACCGGGCTGCATTCCCTCAGCAATCTCTTTCAGTGCCGCGGCTTGTTCAGCCGCCGGCAAATCTTTGATGTTGGCTTCAAAGTGCTGTTGCAGCGCGATCAGCTGTTCATACATTGCACGGTTAGTAAACGCCGTCAGCTGCTTGGCATTGGTGACGCGGGGATCGTCCAGCGCCCATACCGGCAAACTGCCACCGCCCCAGGGGTGCGACAACTGCGTCATGATTTTTCCGGGAGTGCTCATCTCGTAGCCACGCCCCTTTTCCCAAGGCACGAGTTGACGGTTTTCCATATACAAATGATTCGCTTTGAACATGGCAAAGATAGTTTGCGTAGAACCATAAGTCGGTACGCCCGCCGCCAGACAGCCGGCATCAATGGTATCAATATCGCCATGTTGCAAAACAATGTGTGCCGCGATATCCAGTGGCGTATACATATAAGCGGTACTCGGCGCGAGTACTTTGCCTTTTGCCGCATAGGCACGCCCGAACTTCTCGCGCATATCGAGCATGAACGACTGCTCACCGGTGGTATCCATGTAGTGACAGTTGGCGTTAAGGGCTGCCTCGACGACTTCACCACCAAAGTATTCAAACGGGCCGACGCTGTTACACACCACCTGAGCACCGGTCAGCAACTCGGTCAATGCCTCAACCGTGTGCTCAACCTGCACCACTTCGTAGTCTGCGGTCTCAATTCCCGGTACTTTAGCCATGGACTCTTCGATCAGCGCGCCGTTGCGGCCGGCGGCGATAAACGGCAGTTGGTACTCGCGTAAAAATTCACAGATCAGCCGGCCCGTGTAACCGCTTGCGCCATAAACGACGACAGGTTTTTTACTCATGATTTATTCCTTAGTTTGAAACAGTATTTTTAGCTCTTGGTTCCGCTTTCGTTCTGATACCAGCGGCTTAACCA
>JBFJYC010000042.1:0-15509 GCA_041622815.1 Spongiibacteraceae bacterium
GGTCCAGCGCATACATCGTGCCGGGCTTGATCGGGTACTTCTTGTTATCGGTCAGTGTTTCAACTTCACCGCTGCCGGCGACGCAATACACCGACTCGAGATGGTTCTGATAGTGCATACGAAAATCAGCACCGGCGAATATCGTGGTGATATGAAAAGAAAATCCCATGCAATCGTCGCGCAGCAACATGCGGGTGCTCTCCCAGTTGCCTTTGGGATCAGAAATACTGCGCTCTGACGCCTTCGCGGCGTCGAGTGTTCGTACAATCATAATTTGTATCCCGTTTGCTTGGTTGTGTTCAGGCTGCGAAGTAGATGTTTTCTTCGGGGATGTCACGGCCGGCGCAGACCTCTTCGACGGCGGCTTCAATAATATCGATGCCGGCCTTGAGGTTGGTGTCGCTGATAACGAGCGGGCAGAACAATTTGATCACGTGGTCTTCGGCGCCGCTGGTTTCGATAATCAGACCTTTTTGGAAGGCGCTGTGGGTGATCTTGCCGGCGATCTCGCCGCTGACACAGTTTATCCCCCGGAACATGCCGCGCCCGCGTACCGTAAAGTTGCCCTCACCGTAGCGTTGCACAATGTCGTTGAGGCGCTTGGCGATGTATTCGCCCTTGCGCTTGATCTCGCGCGAAAAGCTGTCGTCTGTCCAGTAAAGGTCAATCGCGGTTTTAGCGGTGACGAAGGCCAGATTGTTGCCCCTGAAAGTACCGTTGTGCTCACCCGGCTTCCACTGGTCCAGTTCGGGTTTCATGAGTACAACGGCGAAGGGCAGGCCGTAACCGCTGAGTGACTTCGACAGCGTAATAATGTCGGGCTCAATACCGGCTTCCTCAAAGCTGAAGAAGTCGCCGCTGCGACCGCAACCGGCCTGAATATCATCCACAATCAGCAGGATGGCGTGCTTGCGGCACACGGTCTGCAAATTGCGCAGCCACCCGGCGGAGGCGACATTGATGCCGCCTTCGCCCTGAATGCATTCAACAATCACCGCGGCGGGGGAGTTGATGCCACTGCTGGAGTCCGACAAAACCTTGTCGAGATATTCTGTCGTGTCGATGTTGTCGCCGAGGTAACCATCAAAAGGCATGCGGTGTACGCCGTTGAGCGAGACGCCGGCGGCATCGCGGTGGTGTGAATTACCGGTGGCGGCCAGGGAGCCCAGGCTGACGCCGTGGAAGCCGTTGGTGAAGGTCACGATGTTTTGCTGGCCGGTCACGTTGCGCGCAATTTTCATCGCCGCTTCCACCGCGTTGGTACCGGTGGGGCCGGTGAACTGCACGACGTAGTCCATGTCGCGCGGCGCGAGAATCTTGTCTTTGAAGGACTCAAGAAATTCACGCTTGGCGGTGGTGTGCATATCCAGGCCATGGCAGATGCCGTCGCCGGAGACATAGTCGAGCAGTGCGGGTTTGAACTGCGGGTTATTGTGCCCGTAGTTCAGCGTGCCGGCACCGGCGAGGAAGTCGAGAAAACGGTTCCCCTCCTCGTCCCACATAAACTCGCCGCGCGCCCGCGTAAAGACCCGCGGGAACGAGCGTGCGTAA
Source organism: Spongiibacteraceae bacterium (assembly GCA_041622815.1). Taxonomy (GTDB): domain Bacteria; phylum Pseudomonadota; class Gammaproteobacteria; order Pseudomonadales; family Spongiibacteraceae; genus JBFJYC01. The sequence goes on from JBFJYC010000042.1 coordinate 1,552, forward strand.
CTTTGTACTTCCGATTCGATCTCTTCAAATATTTTCATGCTGCGCCTCTGTACTCCTGTTGTTCTGCAGTGAGCGGACCGATCTTCACGAGTCGTTCGGAGTCGTGAAGACCGTCGAAATGATGGTGCTTGTCGAGCCAGTCACAGTCGCGGAGCGGTGCGGACAGAGCGTCGGCCAGTCGCTGGAACAGCGCCCATGAGGCGCTGTTGTCCGCGGTGATGCTGGTGTGCAGGTGCCTGATATCGCGGCAGGCGTCGCGCTGTAGCAGGTGCATCAGCATCTTTGATGCCAGCCCCATGCCGCGGGCGCCTTCGGCCACCGCGACCTGCCATACGAATAAGGTATCGGGCTGCTCCGGTAGCGGGTAAGCCGAGATAAAGCCGGCGATTTTGCCGTCGATTTCCGCGGTAACCGAAGTGGCGGCGAAGTGATCGCACTGCAACAGGTTGCAATAGCTCGAGTTGGTATCCAGCGGCCGGCAATCGGCGATCAGCCGGTGCACCGCCATGCCGTCATCGCGGCGCGGCTCGCGCAGCCGGATATGCTTAGAGTCCAATGTATTTTTTGCTGATTTCGTCATAAATATTAGTGTCCTAATAAAATAAATGGCGGATAATGCAAAAAAAGATCGCCAAAAAGCCACCATAAGCCACTAAATGTGCCTTAATGCGATAAAGTTATAGATGATAATGTTTAGATATCTAAATATTATACACGAAGTGCTTAGTGGATTGCCACCGCGCCCGGGAATTGCGCCGGCCCGCGCCCCAGCCGGCTGTTGCCGGCGGATCGGGTTCACTGGCGTGCGCCACCGGCATCGGGGAAGATGGCGCCGACCGTTTGGAGAATATTGCGATTGAACCGAATAGAAGAAGTCCTCGTGGCGCTGCGCCGGGTGATCCGCGCCACCGACCTGCATTCCAAGCATCTGGCCAAAACCACGGGCTTAACCGCGCCGCAGGTGCTGCTGCTGCAAACCATCCGCGACCGGGGCGCGGTCAGCATCGGCGAGTTGGCCCGCGGCATGAGCCTGAGTCAGGCCACGGTGACCACCATTCTCGATCGTCTCGAGAAGCGCGGTCTGGTTTACCGGCAACGCTCCGATGAAGATCGCCGCCGGGTTCATGCTTATCTGACCGCCGACGCCAGCGCTGTTTTGAAAGATGCACCGGTACCGCTGCAGGAACAATTTACCGACCAGTTTAATGCGCTGCAGGAGTGGGAGCAGAGCATGATTGTCGCCGCGCTGCAGCGGGTCGCGCAGATGATGGACGCGCAGGATATCGATGCCTCGCCGCTACTGGATATCGGCACCCTCGATCGTCACGGCGTACTATCCGCGCAGACGGCGACTAACGACGATTAAATGGTCCGCACATGCCCAGACTCACCGATCCGCTAACGCTGCCTTGCGGCGTGCAGCTTCCCAATCGCTTGCTTAAGTCGGCAATGACCGAAGGTCTCGCTGACTTAAACGACAATGCGACCGAACGACACGCAAATCTCTACCGGGTTTGGGCCGACGGCGGTACCGGCACCTTGGTCACCGGTAACGTGATGGTCGACCGACGCTTTCTGGAGCGCCCGGGCAATGTGGTCATCGATGGCAATGGTGGCGCAGAGATGCTTCAAAGATGGGCTGCCGCCGGCACCGGTAATAACAATCAGCTGTGGATGCAAATCAATCACCCTGGGCGCCAATGCCAGAAGGTGGTTGCGGGGCACCCGTTGGCGCCCTCTGATGTGCAGTTGGGAATTCCGGTGATGTTCGGCAAGCCCCGGGCGATGACGCAAGACGATATCGAGGCTGCGATCAGCGGTTATGTCCGGGTTGCCGAAGTGGCTCAGCAAGCCGGCTTTACCGGTGTGCAGATTCATTCCGCCCACGGTTATTTATGCAGCCAGTTTCTGTCGCCGATCGCAAACCGGCGCGATGATGAGTGGGGCGGTTCGCTGGCAAACCGAGCCCGGTTTTTATTGGAAATTATCCGTCGGGTACGGGCCGCGGTCGGGTCGTCGTTTCCGGTTGCCATCAAGCTCAATTCAGCAGATTTCTCCAGAGGCGGTTTCACGTTTGCAGAAAGTCTGCAGGTTGCGCAGTGGGTGTCGGAAGCCGGCATCGACCTGCTGGAAATCTCCGGCGGCACCTACGAAAAAATGGCGTTGATGGGCGAGCGCAGCGACGCAGGCGAAACGCAGTCAACGCAGGCGCGGGAGGCTTATTTTCTTGAGTATGCCGGGGCCATCCGCGAAGTCACCGGCGTGCCGCTGGCGATTACCGGTGGCTTTCGCCGCCGCGCCACCATGCAGGCCGCACTCGATGAAGGCTTACTGGATGTGATCGGCTTGGGGCGGCCGCTTTGTACGCAGCCGGATGTTCATGCACTGCTGAACGGCGAATCAGCGGACTTTGCGCGATGGGAAGACAAATTACGCATCGGGCCGGGATGGCTGGGGCCGCGTAGTTCGAGCCGGATGCTGGTGACGCTGAATTTCGCGGCCGCTACCCAGTGGTACTACCAGCAAATCATTCGTTTATCGGAAGGCAGGCCACTGCTCGATAGTACCGGTATTCTGGCGATTACCCTGCGTCATACCCTCCGGGAGCAGCGCTTCAATAAGCAGCGCACATTTAACCGGCGATAAGCTTGCGGCTTTATGCGGGCGGATCAACCCGGCCGGCGTGTGAGGTGTTCAGGCGATACCAGCCGGTCACCGAATAGCGGTCACGGCTTGCCGGAAGTACCTCGTGCGGAAATTCTTCGCTGAGAAATGCGACGATCGTCCCGGCTAGCGGTGTAACCTTGACGCCGGTTGTGTCGTCGTCATCCATATACAGCGCGAGCTCACCGCCGTCTTCAACTGTCCAATGTCGGTTCAGGTAGACCGCAATACTCAGCACGCGATTCGCATCGCCGCGGAATGCGTCATAGTGGCGTTTATAAAAATCGCCGGCTGCGTAATGCGCGAAGTGACTCTCAAATGAAAATAAGCCTAGGAACAGGCGACCGTTGAGGTAGCGCTGCAGCGACGCGGCCCAGTCCAGCCATTGCCGGCCCGCATGCGACTCGCCGTTTATCCAGCAGATCGCATCGGTGCGCACAAAGCGGTTGCGGCTGCGTTCGTTAAGGCGGCCGACGGCGGCCGGGTCGAACAGGTCCGGATCCATCTGCTGCAGGTGGTCTTCCAGCGCTTCAGTGATATTGGCGGGCATTGCCGATGGGCAAATACTGTAGCCTTTTTCCAGCAGGTCAGTGGCGATAGCTTCGAACAGGCTTTCGTCGCCGGTATCGCGGGTGTGGTCTTTAGGTCTTAAAGCGGAAACTAACATTCTTAACGTCCGGCAATCGGATCAAGCGGCGGCTTGCGGCGGCGGGATACTATCAAAGGTTAGAGCTTTGCCGTTAATTCCAATACCATCTCGATTCTTCAACACTAAGCGGGTAGTCCATTGAATATAGACTTGTCAGGAAAGGTCGCGCTGGTAACCGGGGGTAGCCGGGGTTTGGGTCGCGCGATGGCATTGGGGTTGGCTGACGCCGGTGCTGACGTGGTTATCGCCAGCCGCAAGTTTGAGAACTGCGAGGCGGTCTGCGAGTTGATCCGCGCTAAAGGCGTGCGGGCCTTAGCGGTGGCTGCGCATACCGGTGAAATGGCGACGCTGGATGCATTGATTGAGGCAACCCTGGCTGAATTCGGGCGCGTCGACATCCTGATTAATAATGCCGGTATCAATCCGGCGATGGGGGCGCTGTCGGACCTAGCACCGGAACTATTCGACAAAATGTTCGATGTGAATTTGAAAGGACCGTGGTATCTGGCCTCGCGTCTGGCGCCGCATATGGCCAAAACCGGCGGTGGCAGCATTATCAATGTGATTTCGGTTGGCGGTATCAAGCCCAGCGCCTGGCAGGGTTTTTACGCGACGCTCAAGGCCGGCTTAAAAGCGATGACGCGGGTAATGGCGGAAGAGTGGTCGGATATGGGTATCCGGGTTAACGCACTCGCCCCCGGCAGCGTCCATTCGGATTTGTTCGATGTCAGCGCCGCGGCGATACCCGGCTTTGAAGAGGGCGCAAAGAACGCCTGTCTGCAAAAGCGTATTGCCGAGACTGAAGAAATCGTCGGGCCGGTACTTTTTCTGGCCAGCGATATGAGCAGTTATATGACCGGCAGCACGCTGGTGATCGACGGCGGGTTTCTGGTTAAGTAGGGCGGCGCTTAGTCGCGCTGCCGGTTGGCGAGCGCCCGGCGCTGCTCGATGCTTGCCTCGCGCTCTTTGGTTTGTGCGCGTTTATCGTGGGCCTGTTTACCTTTGGCCAGCGCGATCTCGACTTTGATCAGATGACCCTTCCAATACATCGCGGTGCAAACACAGGTTTGACCTTTCTGCCCCGTGCCGGTGAACAGTTCATTTAACTCTTTTTGGTTGAGCAGTAGTTTGCGGGTGCGGGTCGGGTCGCAATCGACATGGCTGGAGGCGGTAAGCAGCGGTGTAATCGTCGCGCCGATTAAAAAGGCCTCACCATCCTTGAGCAGCACATAGCTTTCGGTGAGTTGGACTTTGCCGGCGCGCGCACTTTTAACTTCCCAGCCTTCGAGAACAATGCCCGCCTCAAATTTGGTTTCCAAAAAGAAGTCAAACCGGGATTTCTTGTTAAGCGCGATGGTGCCCGGACGCGCTGCCGGTTTTTTTTTCGTCATAGTCGCGATTATAGGCGAAAGCCGCTGCCATTAGTCGCGCAGCTGCGGTAAAAAGGTGCCGTGCGAAATACAGCAAACTATCTGGCCATGGCCGGCCACCCCTACTGGCAGAGTCGTTGGACTTTTGTCGCCGCCGCCAGCGGCCTCGCGATCGGGCTGGGCAATTTTTGGCGCCTGGCTTGGGCCGCGGGAGAATACGGCGGTGGCCTGTACGTGGCTACCTATCTGATCGGGCTGGCGGTGATCGCGTTGCCGGTGCTAATTGCGGAAATGCTGATCGGTCATCGTGGCCGGGGTAGCCCGGTATTTTCGCTGCTGCAGCTCCGGGTCGACGCCGGCTTTGCTGCCGGGTGGTATGGGCTGGCGCCGATCGCCGCGGTTGCGGCCTTGTTGCTGGCGGCTTCGGCGATGGTGCTCGGCTCCTGGTTATTGCTGGAGGCGCAGGTGATAGCCAGTCACCGGTTGACCGCCGCAAGTATGGAATTTATCGCACAGCAATTTCCCGGCGAAACTTTGGAACTCGCTGAGGCGCGGCAGTGGCTGGCCGGTTTTTTTGGTCTGTGCGCGGTTCTGCTGGTTTTCACCAATGTGGTGCGTTTAGGCATTGTGCTGCGCACCGTGATTGTGTTGCTGGTTATTATGACTGCGGCCGCGGCCTACGGTGCGGTTGAATTCGGTGATATGCGCGGAGCGCTGTCCCAGCTGCTGGCATTCCGTCCAGATGATTTTGGTATTGCGGCCATTGTGAATGCATTGGTGCAGTCCCTGCTCACCCTAGGAATCGGTCTGACAGTGATCACCGCCTACGGTGCCTATGCGCCGGAGGGGAAGTCGATTATCTGGCAGTGTGCCTGGGTGGTTGCGCTCGATTTTGCCTTCGCGGTCATGGGCGCACTGATTATTATTTCGGTGACCGTACCCCATAACATTCATGCCGGTGGCGGCTATGCACTGCTGTTTATCAGCATGCCCTATGTGTTTGCGAATACCGGGCTCGGCGATATTGCCGGGGCCTTCTATTTCGGTTTGCTGACCGCGGTGTCGGCGACAACCGTGGTGGCGCTGTTGGAGCCGGCGCTGGCATGGCTGACCGAGCGCTGGCAGATGGCCCGTGCATGGGCGGTCGTACTGGTGTCTATTCCGCTGTGTGTTATGGCTGATTTAATCCTGCGCGGCCTGCTCGGCGAGGGCGACCTGTTGTTTTGGGGAATGCTGCCCTCCGACTGGGTAGAACTGATTGCAGCGGCGGTGATACTGCCGCTGGTCGCGCTGGCCCTGATTTTGGCGCTGGGCTGGCGAGTGCCGTTGCGTATTGTCCGGTCGGAATTTTCCGGTTTTGATCTGCCGTTCTTTTGGGTCTGGTATCCGGTAATGCGGTATATTGTGCCCCCCGCGTTGGTACTGGTTTTTATCGCGGGACTCTGGGAATTTTTTCAATAAACCGATGGTAGTCAACAACAGATGAGTGCGCAGCCGACAATCGACATTGAGGTGGTTTATGCCCTGCCGGATAAGCAGTCCTTGCTGAGTGTGGCGGTACCGGAGCAAACCACGGCGAGGGAGGCCGCGCGGCTATCGGGTCTGACGGATATTTATGCGGATCTGGATATTGATACGGCATCGATGGGAATATTCGGCAAAGCGGTAGACGCCGATAAACACATTATGGCCGCCGGCGAGCGCCTGGAAATCTACCGGCCGTTGATTGCCGATCCCAAGCAGGTGCGCAAGCAGCGCGCGGAAAAGATCAAAGCGACGAAAAAGGCTTAGCGACGCACCCGACGCTGTGGTGTGGCCTGGGCTTCAGGGTCCTTAACCCGGTCCGGGCGGACCGTGGTCATAAAACGCACCAATGTATCGTTCTGGAAAAATACACTCAGGCGCTGCTTTTCCACGCTGCCGTCGCTGTTGTGCACGCTGTACAGGTAATCCCAGCGATCGGTATTGAAGGTATCGCGGACCAGCGCGGTGCCCATAATGAACTCAACCTGGCTTTTACTCATGCCCGGCTGCAGCTCGTTGATCATGTCCTGGGTAATAATATTGCCCTGATCGATCTGTAATTTATAAACACCCGGAAATTCGAGTGTGCTGCAGGCACTGATAAAGAGCACTGAAATTAGCAGCAATAAGGGTCGGAAGATCAACGTCAGGGTTTCCTAGGTTTGCGAAGGCGTGGGATAATACCGTATTAATATTCGCAAGGCTAAGTGCACTTATGAGTGGTGAAAATCAGGAATTGCGCAAGGCCGGCCTCAAAGTCACCCTGCCGCGGGTCAAAATTCTCGAATTACTGGAAAATGCCGAAGAGACAAACCAGCACCTGAGCGCGGAAGACGTTTACCGCGAGCTGATGGAGTCCGGTGAGGATGTCGGTCTGGCCACGGTTTATCGGGTGCTGACCCAGTTTGAGACCGCCGGCTTAGTGGTGCGGCATAATTTCGAGGCGGGTCATTCGGTGTTCGAACTGGCCAAAGGCTCGCATCATGACCATATCGTCGACGTCGATACCGGCGAAGTGGTGGAGTTTTTCGATGAAGTGATCGAGCAGCGCCAGCGCGCGCTGGTGGCCGAACGCGGTCTTGAGCTCATCGATCACAGTCTGGTGTTATACGTCAAAAAGCGTAAACCCTAGAGAGTCGCTGATTCACTACTGCGCTCGCTACGTGAATCAGCGGTTCTCCGCATTCTGCAAGCAAAGCCTGCGCCCGCAAGCGCATTTAATGCCGGCGTTGTAGCATTTCCTCGGCGTGGGCCAGCGTACTCTGTGTAATCGCCACGCCCCCCAGCATCCGCGCAATTTCCTCGATTTTTGCATCTTCCACCAGACGGTCGAGGCGGGTGCGCGCGCGTTTCTTGTCGGTGGATTTGCAGACTTTGATGTGGTGGTCGGCCTGACTGGCCACCTGCGCCTGATGGGTAATACACAGCACCTGGGTTTGTTTCGCGAGTTGGTGCAGGAATTTGCCGACAATCTCCGCTGTGGCACCGCCGATACCGACATCGATTTCATCAAAAATAATGGTCGGCACCGCAATGACGCCGGCGGTGACTACGTGAATAGTCAGACTGATACGGGACAATTCGCCGCCGGAGGCGATCCGCGCCAGCGGCGCCATATCGGCGCCGGGATTGGTGCGCAGCAAAAAGCCGATGCTTTCCATGCCGTCGCTGTGGAATTGCCCGGCCTCCCGCGCCTTCAGGTCCACCGCAAAATCACAGTGCTTCATGCCGAGTTCTTCCAGCAATGTTATGACCGCCTTGGCGAGTTTCTTGCCGGCGCGGCGCCGCTTGCCTGACAGCGTCGCGCACTGCTTGTCGTAGGCCTCTGCCAGCGCATTGATTTCCAGTTCCAGCGCGGCGATGGTTTCGCCGCAATTCGCCGACAGCGATAACTTGTCACGCAGGCCCGCTTCCAGCGCAGGTAATTCGCGGGCCGGAATCCGGTGTTTGCGGGCGATACTGTGGATTATATCCAGCCGTTGCTCGACGGTTTGCAGGCGCTGCGGGTCGAGTTCGGTGCGCTCGGCGCGGGTCGCCAGCGTATCAGCGGCCTCGTCCAGATAGACCTCGGCATCCGCCAGCAATTCATCGATGGCCGTGTCCTGCGCCGGATTTTTGCGCAGCACACTGCGCACCTGCCGCAATAGTTCCAGTGCGCTGCCGTCGTCATCGCGGAGCAGCTGCAGCGCCTGTTGATCGCCGGCGATCTGTTCGTCGGCGTTGGCCAGCAGCTTTTGTTCCTTTTCTAAAGCGTCCAACTCGTTCTCTTGCAGCTCCAGCGCCTCGAGTTCATCGAGCTGATATTGCAGAAGCTGGGTCTCGGCGCTGTCGTTATCCCGCTGTGCGGTCAGTTCCTGAATGCGCCGGCTCAGCTCACGGTGCTTGTCGGCCAGTCTGGTCACCTCATCGGCGAGTTTGGCGCTGCCGGCGAAGGCGTCCAGCAATTTGCGCTGATCGTCGCTGCGGGTGAGTGCCTGATGTGCGTGCTGGGTATGCAGGTCGATCAGCAGTCCGGCCAGCTCCCGCAGATTGGCCAGCGTCACCACCCGGCCGTTAATAAAGGCGCGGGAGCGCCCCTCCCGGGTAATGACCCGGCGCAGCAGGCATTCGCCCTCGGCGCCGGTCAGGTCGTGATCCGCCAGCCACGCACGGGCGGCGTCATCGCAATCGAAGGCGGCGGTGATGTCCGCCTGGCTTGCCCCGGGGGCGATGCAGTTGGCGTCTGCGCGCTGGCCCAGTGCGAGATCCAGCGCGCCGAGCAGCACCGACTTGCCGGCGCCGGTTTCGCCGGTGACCGCGGTCATGCCTGCGGCAAATTCAATGTCGAGCTCATCGACGGTGGCAAAGTGCTGAATGGTCAGATGGGTGAGCATGGCGTAATCCTGAAATCAGAAAACTGGTTAAAACAACAGTACTGTATATTAATACACTATTGGGTTTTGGCAAGCGGCATTTTTATTGGTATCGGGCGCTTGTGCGGCGGGGGGTGGGGGCTACAATGCGTCTTTTATCCGGTGGGGAAGTGGATGTCAGAGGCAGCAGTCAGTGACCGTGCGGCAAAACTGCTGAAGCACCTGATTGAGCGCTATATCCGCGACGGTCAGCCGGTAGGCTCGAAGACCCTGTCAGACGAAAGCGGGCTCGGTGTCAGTGCCGCCACTGTGCGTAATATCATGGCGGAGCTGGAGGAGCGCGGTTATCTGACCTCGCCCCACACCTCCGCAGGCCGGATTCCGACGCCGGCGGGCTACCGCTTGTTTGTGGATACGCTGGTCACGGTGGCGCCGCCGGCGCAAACCCTGATTGACGAGTTGCGCCAGCAGCTGGGTACGGAAAAAACCACCCCCGAGCTGATTTCCACGGCATCCAATTTACTTGCCAGTATCAGCGCCCAAGCCGCGCTGGTGAGTTTGCCGCGCCGCGATGTACACGCCTTGCGGCAGGTAGAGTTTTTGCCGCTGTCCGACCGCCGCGTGCTGGTGATTCTGGTGGTTGATGAGCGCGAAGTGCAGAACCGTGTCATCAACACCTGTCGCGATTATTCCGAACCCGAGCTGACTGCGGCGGCAAATTACATCAACAGCCGCTTTGCCGGCCGCAATCTCGACACCATCCGTCATGAGCTGCTGAGCGCTATGGGGCAGGACAAGGCCTCGATCGACCGCTATATGCAGGCGAGCTACGAACTGGCCGCGGGCACCTTTACCAGCGAGCCCGCGCAAAACAGCGGCTACATCCTCGCCGGCGAAAAATCGCTGCTCGATAGCGCCGGTGCCGATGGCATCACCCAGATCCGCGCGCTGTTTGAAGCCTTTGAACAAAAGAAGGACATTCTCGATCTGGTCGATCGCTGCATCGATGCCAAAGACATTCAGCTGTTTATCGGTGAAGAGGCCGGCCACGAGGTGTTCGGCGGTTTCAGCGTCATCACCGCACCCTACGAAGTCGATGGTCAGCCGCTGGGTGTGCTCGGTGTCATCGGACCGACCCGCATGGCCTACAACCGGGTCATTCCGCTGGTGGATGTCACCGCGCGGATGCTGAGCGGGGCGCTGCGTTCGGTCTGATCCGGGCTGCCTGTATTTCGCTGTGCGGTTAGGCAGCCTTCTGCTAGTAAGCCTCTTAATTCTTTTGTCGCCAAGCTCTATGCGATATGGGTTGCGCTACCCCAAAACGTCCCGTAAGCAATAACTTACGTATGCCATTAGTTCCGTTCCAGGGGGAAAGTTTCGGTATTTTTTCACAAATTTTGTGAGGCTTTTTTGTTGAGAAAATTTCAATTAGAGCGCACTTTGTGGAAGTACGTAAGCTGATGCGTATAAGGCCCTAGGCGCCGAGCTCCGCCCGAAATCTCGCGGGGCTCTATAAGATAAGAGGACTTAACTAGCTATTAGTCTGCTTTTTTTACAGCAAGTACTTCAACAGCCAAGATGACTTTGTGCACATTTCTGGCATAACAATAAAAAAGTGTCCGCGCGGCGCCTGACGTAGTACAGGCCCCATTTCGGGCGAGGGAGGTGATTTTGAAAATTCCGCAGTTTTTACGTAAATGTGGCTTTTCGATTGCGATAGTCGTTGGCGCGTTAGGCCTGTTGATGACCGCGCAGCTAGCTTACGCTCAGGGAGATTCGCCGGAATATCCCACTGAGTATCGAGACTCTTTTAACCCAGGGCAGGCACCATCAAGCATCGCCGTATTGTCCAATGGCAATATTGTCGTGACGAATTCAAATTTCAGTACGATCACCATCTACAATCCGGAGTTTGAGCCTGTCACGACGTTTGGTTCTATAGGTTCAGGTGATGGTCAGTTCCGCGAGCCGTGGAAATTGGCGATCGCGCCAAACGATGATATCTACGTGACAGAGCGCGGGAATTACCGCGTTCACGTATTTAGCAAAGACGGAGTGTTCCTTAGGAAATGGTCTACGCAGGGCAGCTCTTCGCCATTTGGAATTGCTTTAGATACAGACTTTCCGCTGGTGTACGTTACAGTTCCAGACCGGAGTGAGATTCAGGTGTTCACCACTGCCGGGGTGTTCATTCAATCGTTCTCAGCGCCCGGCTATCCCTCCGATATCGTAGCCACCGCAAATGGCATGGCTGTCGTCAACCGTTTCGCGAACACTGTCGTCGAATACAATCGGGCCGGGGAAATCGTTCGAACATTCGGGAGCGGCGGAAGCGGGCCGGGTCAATTTAATAATTCGCTCGGAATGGGAATCGATAGCGCCGGAAACTTCCTTGTCGCAGATCAGGGTGATCAAGGCCGCAACGGAGCAACTAGCCGTATTGTAGTGTTTGAGTCGGATGGAACGTACCTTGCTGAGATGCCGACTGGTCCTTGGACATGGGTTCCTCGCGACGTCACGGCGTTTGGGGAGAACGTCTATGTGTCGGAGATTCTTTGGTATGGCGGCGCAGGAAATGTCCGCGTGTATGGCCCTGAGCCTAGTGCGGATCTCGATGGGGATGGCTGGATCGATGCCGAAGACAATTGCCCCGATATCAGTAATAACCAGGAAGATTTCGACGAGGACGGAATTGGCGATGCCTGTGACAGCGACCGCGATGGTGACGGTGTCGATGAGGGCCCTGCCCCCGATGGTGACAACTGCCCGGATCTTGCGAATTCAGATCAGGAGGACACAGACTTTGATGGCGCCGGGGATGCTTGTGACTCTGATGACGACAACGACACTATCAATGATGAAGCTGATAACTGTCCGCTGACTCCGAATCCGTTTCAGGAGGATACCGACGGTGATGGTGTCGGCGACGCCTGCAACAGCCCGATGGATTCGGACGGCGATGAATGGGCAGATGCGCTGGATAACTGTCCTAATACCCCGAACGCTAGTCAGGCTGACTACGACCAGGATGGTGTCGGCGATGCCTGCGACGACGATATTGACGGTGATGGTGTTGCTAATGAAGGTGATCGTTGTGCCGCTACACCAACCGATGCAGTGGTCGATCCTGAGAGCGGTTGTTCATTAGCTCAGGCCTGCCCCTGTGAAGGCCCGCAGGGCACTACCAGCGAATGGCGTAATCACGGGAAATACGTCTCCTGTGTAGCGCATGCATCGAACAGCTTCGAGCGTCAGGGCTTGATGACGAGTGAAGAGCGTTCGGAAGTGATGCACAACGCGGCGCAATCTTCTTGCGGAAAAAAGTAATGCGCTAGCACAGCGCTTACGGTCAGCCGGCGGGGAAGCCCGCCGGCTTTTTTGTGCCCGCCGATTTCGCGTAGAATGCGCGCCCCGGTTTGGGGTTTAGCCTTGATTTACACCTGATACGCCCCCATATCTCGTCCAGCACCGATCAGAAGGGCCGGGTGCTGGCCGCGCACTTTATGTTAACTGTCTGATTTTATTGTTATTTAAGGAGTTTGGCTGGTGACAGCGACTGACAACAGCACCGATCAACCACAGGATGCGCCGGAACAGGTGGTGACCGCTGAAGCGGGCACCGAGCAGGCCGCTGATGCACCGGAACAGCCCGAACAGCCTGAGCTTAGCCTGGAAGAGCAGCTCGAACAGGCGCAGGCGGCGCTGGCCGAGGCCAATGACGCTGCATTACGCGCTGCCGCTGAGGCGCAAAACGCCCGCCGCCGCGCCGAGAAAGAAGTCGAAAACGCCCGTAAATTTGCCCTTGAGCGGTTTGCCGGTGAGTTATTGCCGGTGGCCGACAACCTGGACCGCGCGGTCGAAGCGGCGTCCGGCGACGACTCCGAGGGTGCGAAAGCGGTACTGGAAGGCGTTGAGCTGACCCGGAAAAGCCTCGCCGACACGCTGGCCCGTAACGGTGTACAGCAGCTGGACCCGGTCGGCGAGCCTTTCGACCCGCAGTTTCATGAGGCGATTGTGATGCAGCCGAGCCCGGATGCGGAGCCGAATTCGGTGTTGAACGTGGTGCAAAAAGGCTACAGCCTCAACGGTCGCCTGCTGCGCGCGGCGATGGTAGTGGTTGCCAAGGCACCGGAATAGATCGCCCCGGGCGCTTGAAATCGGGCCGTAAACCCCAATATAGAGAACATGAACAAAGCGGCGGCTGTTATGTCCGCTGCGCATTAGGAGAGAGACGATGGGAAAAATTATTGGTATTGACCTGGGTACCACCAACTCGTGTGTTGCGGTCCGCGACGGCGACTCGGTCAAGGTTATCGAAAACTCTGAGGGCGGCCGTACCACCCCTTCGATTGTCGCCTACACCGAAGACGGTGAAATTCTGGTTGGCCAGTCGGCCAAGCGGCAGGCGGTCACCAACCCCCATAACACCCTGTATGCGGTAAAGCGCCTGATCGGTCGTCGTTTTGACGATGCCGTGGTGCAGAAAGATATCGGCATGGTGCCGTACAAGATTGTAAAGGCCGAAAACGGCGACGCCTGGGTTGAAGCCCGCGGTGAGCAAATGGCACCGCCGCAGATTTCTGCCGAAGTGCTGAAGAAAATGAAGAAAACCGCTGAGGACTACCTCGGCGAAACCGTCACCGAAGCGGTTATCACCGTGCCGGCTTACTTCAACGACTCACAGCGTCAGGCGACCAAAGATGCCGGTCGTATCGCGGGTCTGGAAGTGAAGCGGATCATCAACGAGCCGACTGCGGCTGCATTGGCCTACGGTATGGATAAGGCCGCGGGCGACCGCACCATCGCGGTTTATGACCTCGGTGGTGGTACCTTTGATATCTCGATCATCGAAATCGCGGAAGTCGACGGCGAGCACCAGTTCGAAGTGTTGTCCACCAA
>JBFJYC010000043.1:0-15483 GCA_041622815.1 Spongiibacteraceae bacterium
GCCATCGGCCGGTCCTGAATTTTGTGCATGCCCAGAATTGCGGTTTGCGGCGGATTGAGAATCGGTGTCGACAACAGCGAGCCGAATACGCCGCCATTGGTAATGCTGAATGTGCCGCCGGTCATCTCCTCGATGCTGAGTTTGCCGTCGCGCGCCCGCAAACCGAAATCACGGATCTTATCTTCTACCTGGGCCAGGCCCAGGTGATCCGCATCGCGCAACACCGGTACAACCAGTCCTTTATCTGTGGAAACCGCAACACCCACATCCTGAAAACCGTGATAGACAACATCATCGCCGTCAATCGAAGCGTTCACCACCGGAAACCGCTTCAGCGCTTCACAGGAAGCTTTAACGAAAAAGCCCATAAAGCCTAATCGCGTGCCATTGTGCGTTTTCTCAAACAACTCTTTGTACTGTTTTCGCAGCGCCATAATCGGCGCCATATTGACTTCGTTGAAGGTCGTCAGCATCGCGGTGTTGGTAGTGGCATCAAGCAGCCGCTCGGCGATACGCTTGCGCATCCGGGTCATCGGCACCCGGCGCTCGACCCGGTCACCGGCGATTAACGCGTCCTCAACTTCCGCTACCGCAGCCTTGGCATCTTGCTTGGCTGCCGCAGGCGCTGCGGACATATGATTGACCACGTCTTCCTTGGTAACCAAACCGCCTTTGCCGGTCGCTTTGATTTGCGAAGCATCGAGGTTGTTTTCGTCTACCAGCTTGCGTGCTGCCGGCGATAATTTTGCATCCTCAGCATCGGCTTGCGGCGCTTCAGCCGGCGCTGACTCGGCCTGCGCCGGCACATCGGCCACCGCACCTGCTTCGAGCCGCCCGATCAGTTCTTCGCCAAGGACGATTTCGCCCTCATCTTTAATAATTTCGACCAGCGTGCCGTCGGCCGGTGCGACCACTTCCAGCACCACTTTGTCGGTTTCGATATCAACCAACGGCTCATCGCGACGCACCGATTCGCCGGCACGTTTATGCCAGGTGGCGATTGAGCCGTCCGCGACCGATTCGGGAAAGGCCGGTGCCTTGATATCCATACTCATTTTCTCACCTTAATAATTGGTACTGTTTTTTTAGCAAAGTTTCTATAGCCGCAAAGCGTCGCGGATAACCTGCTCCTGCTTTTCAACGTGCAGCGCCATATAGCCCGCTGCCGGTGATGCCGAAGGTTCACGCCCGACAAAGACGAGTTCGATATCCGGATACAGCCCGTTCACCACCCGAGTCATGCGATGGCGATTACCATACCAGGCACCCTGATTGCGCGGCTCTTCCTGGCACCAGACCACATCCTTGAGGTGCTGATAGCGCGCTAAAACATCAGCGAATTCGCCGTAGGGGAACGGGTAAAGCTGCTCCAGTCGCACCAATGCAATGTCTGTTATGCCGGCGTCACGGCGCGCTTCGAGCAACTCGTAATACACTTTGCCGCTGCAAATGACGACCCGGTCTACCGCCTTCGGATCGAGATCATCCACTTCATCGATAACATTGCGGAAACCGCCCTCGGCGAGTTCCTCCAGCGTTGAGGTCGCCGCCTTGTGTCGCAACAAGCTCTTCGGTGACATCACGATCAGCGGGCGGCGCAATGGCCGGATCACCTGACGCCGCAGCATGTGATAGACCTGCGCCGGTGTCGACGGTACGCAAACCTGTATATTGTGCTCGGCGCAGAGCTGCATAAAACGCTCGAGTCGCGCTGAAGAATGCTCCGGCCCCTGACCTTCGTAGCCATGTGGTAACAACATCGTCAGACCACAGAGACGGCCCCACTTGAATTCGCCGCTGGTAATAAACTGATCGATAACCACCTGCGCGCCGTTGGCAAAGTCACCAAACTGCGCCTCCCAGATCACCAAGGTATTCGGATTGGTGGTGGCATAACCATATTCGAAAGCGAGTACCGCTTCTTCCGACAAAAATGAATCAAATATATCGAAGGAAGGCTGGTCTTCGGCCAGATGCTGTAGCGGCACATGCCGGCTACCATCCTGCTGATTATGCAGTACTGCATGACGATGCGAAAATGTACCGCGACCAACATCCTGACCGGTCAACCTGACCTGATGCCCTTCTTCCAGCAATGTCGCGTAAGCCAGTGTTTCGGCAAAGCCCCAGTTAATCGGCTCGGCACCGGCGATCATCTTATGCCGGTCTTCGTAGATTTTGCGCACCTGCTTCTGCAACGGAAAACCCTCGGGGATCGCGTTGGTGCGCTGTGCAATATCCTGCAACTTTTTAACACTGAGGCTGGTGTCACCTGAAACGTCCCAATCGTGACCCAAAAACGGGCGCCAATCGATAAAGGCACTTTCATCGGGTTCATGCACAAGCGCTTTGACCACATGCTCGCCGCGATCGAGCGTGGCGCGATAATCATCTTCGATACTGCGGCTTTCCGCCTCTGTAACGACGCCCGCTGCAATCAATTTTGACGAGTACAAATCCCGGGTTGTTTTTAGTTTCGCAATTTTTTTGTACATCAACGGCTGTGTTGAAGACGGCTCGTCCGCTTCGTTGTGACCACGGCGCCGGTAACAGACCAAATCTACGACCACGTCTTTTTTGAATTCCTGACGAAAATCAGCGGCGAGTTCGGACACGAAACGGACCGCCTCGACGTCATCACCGTTGACGTGGAATATCGGTGCCTGCACCATTTTCGCGATATCGGTGCAATATTCGGTGCTGCGCGCGTCCTGTTCGCGGCTGGTCGTAAACCCGACCTGATTGTTGACGACAATATGAATAGTACCGCCGGTTTTATAACCATGCGTTTGCGAGGCCTGAAAAGTCTCCATGACCACGCCCTGACCGGCGAACGCGGCGTCGCCGTGCAGCACAATCGGCACGACCAGATTACCCTGCAGGTCTTTACGGCGATCCTGACGGGCCCGCACCGAGCCTTCCACGACCGGCGATACAATCTCCAGGTGCGACGGGTTGAAAGCCAGTGCCAGATGCACCTCGCCACCGGGTGTCATCACATTAGACGAGAAGCCCTGATGGTATTTAACGTCAGCTGAGCCCTGATACTTCGCTTTGCCTTCAAATTCATCAAACAATTCCGCGGGGTTCTTGCCGAGGATATTAACCAGCAAGTTGAGCCGTCCACGGTGCGCCATACCAATGACGATTTCCTTGGCGCCATAGCCACCGGCGCGCTGGATGATCGTATCGATCATCGGAATCAGGCTTTCACCCCCTTCGAGGCCAAAGCGTTTGGTACCGGGGTATTTGGAACCGAGCGATTTTTCCAAACCTTCGGCGGCGCTAACGCGCTCCAGCAACAGTTTCTTCACGTCGGGACCGTAATCGGGCGCCGAGCGGACGCTCTCCATACGCTGCTGAATCCAGGCGCGCTCGTCGGTGTTGACGATATGCATGAATTCCGCGCCGACCGAATTACAGTAGGTGCGGTCCAGCGCCTCAACAATCTCGCCGAGCTTTGCTTCATCGCGGCCGATATAGAGGTTGGTGCACTGGAAGGTTGTATCGAGGTCCGCGGCGGACAGTGCGTGATATTCAAGTGCGAGGTCGGGCACCGGGCCGCGATTTTCGTTCATCAGGCCCAGCGGGTCGAGATTAGCCTGTTGATGGCCGCGCTGACGGTAGGCGCTGCACAGTGCGATAACCCGCACCTGCTTGCGTTCCAGTTCGGTAAACTGATTGTTGGTCGGCACCGCCGCGCTGCGCAGGCGGACTTTGCCGAGTGTCGCGAAATGATCGCGCACAGTGGAATGCGGCACATCGCGAATGACGCCTTCCTGCGCCAGTGGCAACTTTTCAAAGTAGCCGCGCCACTCTTCGGGCACGCTGTTGGGATCTTCGAGATAGCCCTCGTAGAGCTCCTCTACGTAAGCCGCGTTACCCCCGGAAATGTGCGAGCTGCGCCACAGCATTTCCATGGAATTCTCATGCATCGGTGCTCGCCTCTGGTGCCAATGTGACCAATATCACTGAGATTGATCAGCCCTGTTTCCGCTGTTTAAGGTGCCGATAGTATCTATCTTTCAGCAGCTTAGAAAGAATTATTTATACTTTAGATTAAGTCGCGTTGGCCAGTAACATCTGCCTGATATGACCGATCGCGCGGGTCGGATTCAACCCTTTGGGGCACACATTGACACAATTTTGTATGCCGTGACAACGGAACACGCTGAACGGGTCATCCAGCCCTGCGAGACGCTCCTCATCCGCAGTGTCACGGGTGTCGGCCAGAAAGCGCCACGCCTGCAGCAATCCCGCAGGACCGATAAAGCGGTCTGGGTTCCACCAGAACGACGGACAGGAGGTTGAGCAACAGGCGCACAGAATACACTCGTACAAGCCGTCCAGCTTTTCCCGGTCTTCCGGTGACTGCAAACGTTCAATGGCCGGCGCCGGCGTGTCGTTGATGAGATAGGGCTTAATCTTCTCGTACTGGGCGTAGAACAAGCTCATGTCAACGACCAGATCGCGCACCACCGGCAGGCCGGGCAACGGCCGCAATACCAGCTTGTTGCTGCCTTTCAGGGCCTCCGATAACGCCATCACGCAGGCCAGACCGTTTTTGCCGTTGATATTCATACCGTCAGAGCCGCACACCCCTTCGCGGCAGCTGCGACGATAAGACAGGGAGGGATCCTTGCCTTTCAGCAACTCTAAAACGTCCAATACCATCAGGTCTTTACCTTGGGTATCGACTTCCACATCCTGCATATAGGGTTCGCTGTCCGTTTCCGGGTTATAGCGATACAAACTGACTTGCAACATGACGGGTTGTCTCCGGCTTAGTAGGTGCGAACTTTCGGTTGGAAAGTATCTACTGTGACAGGCTCAAAATTGACGCCGCGCTTGGTAATGGTTTTATCAGCAGGATGATACAGTGAATGGCACAGCCAGTTCTCATCATCGCGCTCGGTAAAGTCTTCGCGCGCATGTGCTCCGCGGCTTTCGGTTCGCACATCGGCTGCGATCGCAGTGGCTTCGGCAACTTCAAACAGGTTTTGCAGCTCCAGCGCTTCGATACGGGCAGTATTGAAAGCCTGACTCTTGTCTTCCAGCTGCACATTGGCGATGCGCTCGCGTAAATCCGACAGCTTTTTAATACCCTCCTGCATAAACTCGCCACGACGGAACACACCGAAGTGGTTTTGCATGACTGTCTGCAGCTCGCCGCGCAGCTTCGATGTGTTTTCACCACCGGTGCTGTTATTTAGCGCATTCAGGCGCGACATGGATTGCTCAAAATCAGATTCGCTGGCACCGCGCATCTCAATACCTTCGCGCAGCGCATTTTCGATATAGATACCCGAAGCGCGACCGAACACAACCAGATCCAGCAGCGAGTTGCCGCCGAGACGGTTGGCACCGTGTACGGATACACAGGCGACTTCGCCGCAGGCATACAAGCCATCGATAATCTTATCGTTACCATTGGCATCGGTTGTAATCGCCTGACCGTGAACATTGGTCGGGATGCCGCCCATCATATAGTGACAGGTCGGAACAACCGGTACCGGCTCTTTCACCGGGTCGGCATGGGCAAACGTACGGGACAATTCACAGATACCCGGCAGTCTGGATTCCAGTACTTCTTCGCCGAGGTGATCCAGCTTCAGGAATACGTGGTCGCCGTCAGGTCCGCAACCGCGGCCTTCGAGAATCTCCAATACCATGGAGCGCGCAACCACATCGCGGCCGGCAAGATCTTTTGCGTTGGGCGCGTAGCGCTCCATAAACCGCTCGCCGTCCTTGTTGACCAGATAGCCACCCTCACCGCGGCAGCCCTCGGTGACCAGAACCCCCGCACCGTGGATACCGGTGGGGTGAAACTGCCACATTTCAATATCCTGCACCGGAAAGCCCGCGCGCAGTGCCATGCCGATACCGTCTCCGGTATTGATATGGGCGTTCGTGGTTGACGCATAAATACGTCCGGCACCACCGGTGGCAAACACGGTCGCCTTAGATTTTACATAAACCGTTTCACCGGTTTCGATGCAAATTGCAATGACACCGGTAACGGCGCCGTCCTGGTTTTTAACCAGATCGGTGGCGAACCATTCATTGAAAAAAACAGTATTGTTTTTGAGATTGCCCTGATAAAGGGTATGCAACAAAGCGTGGCCGGTCCGGTCTGCGGCGGCACAGGTACGGGCGGCCTGCCCGCCTTCGCCGTAATTTTTAGACTGACCGCCGAAGGGGCGCTGGTAGATACGCCCCTCTTCGGTGCGCGAAAACGGCAAGCCCATATGCTCCAGCTCGTATACCGCTTCCGGACCGGTGCTGCACATATATTCAATCGCGTCCTGGTCACCGATATAGTCGGAGCCCTTGACGGTGTCATACATATGCCAGCGCCAGTCGTCATTGGGGTCATCGCTGGCGATCGCACAGGTAATGCCACCCTGGGCGGAAACCGTGTGTGAACGGGTCGGAAAGACCTTGGTGATTACTGCTGTTTTGTAACCGGATTGCGCCAGCTGCAGCGCCGCACGCATACCGGCACCGCCTCCTCCGACGATAACGCCATCAAAGGAGATTGTTCGCATATTAGTCATTCATTAACTCCACAGTATCTTCAGGCCCCAAACAACATAGGTGAACACCAGCACGGCACTAAACCCCTGCACCAGCAAGCGCAGAGTCATACCGGCACTGCCCATCATGCGCTCGGTGAAATAATCTGTGGATACGGACCACATACCGATCCAGGCATGCGCAGCCAGTGACAAAACCGCCGCCGTGCTGAGCACACGCATATACGTAAAATCGAAGAACCCCCGCCACTGCTCGTAGCCGAGTCCGGGGTTGGTAAGGATGAAACCCACCACGACCACCGTGAATAACAGCAGAATGACACCGCTGACCCGCTGCACCAGCCAATCCGAGAGGCCACTGCGCCCAAAATTAGTCACTGTCTTTACCATATCCACAACCCTGCCAAAACGACGAGAATGGCGGTGCCGGCAAATACCATCTGAACGCCCCGTCGGCCGCCCTCCAGTGTTTCGCCGATACCAATATCCATAATGAGGTGCTTAACGCCCGCCAACGAGTGGTATATCAGCAGTGATATCACGCCCCACACTAAAAATTTGCCGAGGAAGCTTTGCAGGCAAGCCTGTGCTGCCGCGAAACCCTCCGGGCCGCTGAGGCTGTCCGCGAACAACCACATAAGAATGGCGACACCGAAAAATAAACCAACGCCGGTAATGCGGTGGGTTATCGATGCGATGGCGGCGATGGGAAACTCGATAGTACTAATATCGAGGTTTACTGGGCGCTTATCGTTCACGATTGGGCTCGTACTCCGGGTTTCATGCTTGCGCAATTACAAGGAAGGTGATTCCGATGTTTGATTTTTGGGACACCCAACGGCCTTTTGGCCGCTGCGTAACCGCGCGCATTATAGGTCGCGACATTGACAATCTCAATGATCGCTCTATATTTGTCTCCTTCCCGATCCGGGCCCCCGCCAAACTTTAGTTAGTCACAGGAGTTCCTGCTATATGAGCGACAAAACAGCGACTTTGACCATTGATGGTCAGACCTTTGAGTTACCCGTGCATTCGGGGACGCTCGGGCCCGACGTCATCGAAGTCAGCGGGCTTGTCAGCAAGGGTTATTTCACCTATGACCCCGGCTTTGTATCTACCGCTGCCTGCGACTCCGAGATTACTTTTATTGACGGTAATGAAGGTGTTCTGCTCCACCGCGGCTACCCAATTGAGCAATTGGCGGAACAGTCATCTTTCCTTGAAACGAGCTATTTGCTGCTCAACGGAGAGCTGCCCTCTATCGCTGAACGCGATGAATTTGAAGCAACCGTCGGTTTACATACGATGGTTAACGAACAAATGCGCACTTTTTTTAACGGCTTCCGCCGCGATGCGCACCCGATGGCTATCATGTGCGGCGTGGTCGGTGCGCTTTCCGCGTTCTATCACGACTCGCTGGACATCACCGACCCGATGCACCGTAAGATATCCGCTATCCGCCTGCTGGCAAAAATGCCGACGCTGGCCGCGATGACTTATAAGTACAGCATCGGCGCGCCGTTTATGTACCCGCGCAACGACCTGAATTACGCCGAAAACTTCCTCTATATGATGTTCGGTAACCCCTGTGAAAATTATCAGGTGAACCCGGTCATTGCCAAAGCGATGGACCGGATCTTCCTGCTGCATGCGGACCACGAACAAAACGCTTCTACCTCAACGGTAAGGCTGAGCGGCTCTACCGGCGCCAATCCTTTCGCCTGTATGTCTGCCGGCATTGCAGCGCTGTGGGGGCCCTCTCACGGCGGCGCCAACGAAGCGGTGCTGAATATGCTCGATGAAATCGGGGATGAATCCCGTATCGACGAATTTGTCGCCAAGGCAAAGGACAAAGATGACCCGTTCCGCCTGATGGGTTTTGGCCACCGCGTTTACAAAAACTTCGACCCGCGCGCCAAAGTGATGAAGGCCGAAGCCGACGCAGTACTGAAAGAACTCGGCATTGTCGACCCGCAACTGAAAATCGCGAAACGACTGGAACAGATCGCGCTCGAAGATCCCTATTTTGTCGAGCGCAAACTGTACCCGAACGTCGACTTCTACTCCGGTATTATTCTGAAAGCGATCGGCATACCGACCAGCATGTTTACCGTGATCTTTGCTCTCGGGAGGACGCCGGGGTGGATTTCGCACTGGAATGAAATGATCAGCGAAAGCTACCGTATCGGTCGCCCGCGCCAGCTCTATAAAGGTTCGGTCAAACGCGACTATGTGCCGGCGGATAAGCGCTAATCTGAACGCTCTTGTTAAAGCCGGGCACTGCCCGGCTTTTTTATTGGATAAAAATTATGGCGAGACTGGCGAACAAAGTAGCAATTATTACCGGCGCTGCCCGCGGTATGGGCGCGGCAACCGCGCAATTGTTTATCAATGAGGGCGCGAAAGTAGTGCTTGCCGATATTCTCGACGAGGCAGGCGAAGCTACTGCAGCCGCTCTCGGGGCGAACGCCCGCTTTCGGCATGCCGATGTCAGCAAGCCCCGGGATTGGCAGGCGCTGCTTGCAACCGCCGAATCCGAATTCGGACATGTGAATGTACTGATCAATAACGCCGCCATTTTGTTTGCCGCGAGCATCGCCGATACCAGCGCCGAGGATTTCCTGCGGGTGGTCTCGATCAACCAGTTGGGCTGCTTTCTCGGTATACAGGCAGTCACCGAATCGATGAAAGCGGCCGGCGGCGGCTCGATTGTTAATGTCTCATCGATCGACGGGCTGCAATCAAAAAATGGCTTAACCGCCTACTCCTCTAGCAAATGGGCGGTGCGTGGCCTCACCAAAAGCGCCGCCATCGAACTCGGCATTCACGGTATCCGGGTCAACAGCGTCCACCCCGGTGGTATTTTTACCGCGATGCACGGTGCCGCCAATGCCGATGCGCTACCCACCGAAGCGGACAATGCTTTCTATTCGGACAAGGCGATACCGAGGGTTGGCATGCCGGTTGAGGTGGCCAATATGAATGTCTATCTGGCGTCGGATGAATCGAGCTACTCAAGCGGTGCAGAGTTTATCGTCGACGGCGGCTGGAGCGCCGGCCAAAGAACGCCGATGCTACCCGGCGGCGCCTGAGCGCGGCGAAAGCAGACCGCTTACGCTAAATGTTTTCGTCTTCCGCGACATAATCAATGCGCGGATAAGTAACCCACTGAAAGGTTTGCGCATTGCCGCAGATAACACACTCGTGATGGGTATCGCCGCTTTCCTTATCGATTTCACCGACTTTGTGTAGCATCCCTTTGCCACAACTGTCGCAAAGATAATTGACTTCTATGGTACGCACAGGGCGCTTCACTTCGGGCATGTCGGTACCTGCGTAATATCAATTAATCAGCCGGTTGTTTTGCCGGCGGCTCTGCAGGCCCTGCCCCGGATTCCTCCGGCGGCAACTGCTCCTGCAACTGTTCCTGCATTAATTCACTGAGGCTGCCTAATTCGCGGGTCAGCGCGCCCATCATACTCGAGAATCCGTCAACCACCGCTTCATTTGCACGGTCCACCACCGCTTTTACCGAGTTTTTCTGCAAATCAGCGATCGACACCTGCATTTCGGTTATTTCTCGGTCTATCGCGTTCTGCCTTTCTTCAATCTTTAGCAATGCCGCGGCGGACTCGGCCCGATAACGGCTTTGCTCACGCGTCTCGATTACAAAAAATACGGCGAGTATCACCATAGCGAGCGCAGTCAATTTAATCAGACTTCGGTCAGACATTTTGTGCTGTCCTACAGATAACGGCGGGCACGCTATGGTCACAAGCCTGTGGTTGTGAATCAAGTGCCCTGATCCCTAGGTAACGACTTCAAATACCTATTCATCTGTGCTCGAGGTTTAGCTGTATATAATCTTGAGAGCAGCCCGCCGGCGGGTTAATGTGCAGACGTTCTCAGCGACAATTCTTCCGGAAGCCCCTATATGCAAATCCAGCTCCTGCTCACCGGCAACGAAGTCATGGCCGGCGATACCATCGACAGCAACTCCGCGGCCATCGCGGAGTATCTGGGCGAGCAGGGTTGGCGGATTTACCGCAAGGTCACGGTTGGCGATGAGCTGGATTTGCTGTGCCAAGAAATTGAAGCGCAATCGGCGGCGGCGGATGTGCTGATTATCAATGGCGGGCTCGGCCCCACAATCGACGATATGACTGCAGAGGCGCTGGCTGAAGTGACCGGCCGCCCGCTTGAGCAGCATGGCGAGGCATTAAAGCGACTGACTCTGTGGTGCGAGCGCCTCGGCCTGACCCTGAATAAGGCCAACCTCAAGCAGACGATTCTGCCCAAAAATTGCGATCTGATCCGTAACGCAACCGGCAGCGCCGAGGGAATGGCGCTGGAACATAACAACTGCCTGATTCTTGCAACGCCGGGCGTGCCCAGAGAACTCCGGGAAATGATGGCGTCGGAGATTATCCCGATGCTCAAGGCCCGGTTCGGCTCTGACTTTGTTGAAACGCGCAGACTGGCGGTATTCGGAGAAGGCGAATCGACGCTACAACAGGGCATCGATGATTTGATTTCGGATTGGCCGGCAAATATTGAACTCGGCTTCCGCGCATCGATGCCGCTGGTAGAAGTTAAGCTGACCGCGCGCGGCAAAAACCTGTCGCAGCAGCTGGACGCCTGCGAAGCACAAATGAAGCAGTTTCTGGGGGATGCGTTTATCGGTCATGCGCCGGTCACCTTGGCCGAAGCCACGCTCAGCCTGTATCGGGCGCAGGGCAAAACACTGACAACCGCGGAATCCTGTACCGGCGGTGCCATCGCCGCTGCGCTAACCGAAGTGGCGGGCGCCTCAGATACCTTCCTTGGCGGCTGGGTGTGCTATTCGAATGCGATGAAGCAGGCGCAGCTCGGCGTACCGGAACAAACCATCGCCGCCGACGGCGCAGTCAGTGAAGCGGTAGCCCGCGCCATGCTCAGCGGCGCCCTGCAGCGCTCCGGCGCCGATGCCGGCGTAGCGGTCACCGGTATCGCCGGACCGAATGGCGGCACTGAGGACAAGCCGGTAGGCAGCGTGTGGCTAGCCTGGGGCACCGCGGAAGATATGCAGGCAGAATTTCTGGTGGTCAATTTGGGCAGAAAACGATTCCAGAACTTGGTTACCGCGATCGGCATCGATCTGCTGCGCCGCCATAGTGGCGGACTGGAGCGTCTGCCCGGCTTCGCCGCCCGTCACCTGCAAGCCGGAAAAATCAGCCGCTAGACTACTGCGGCCATTGTGTGCCGGACGCCAGTCCGCGCTGGGAGGTATAGCTGCTGACAAAGTCACACACCTGCACCCCTTCCTCAGCACGCACCCGATAGAACAATTCAGCGGTGTCTGCCGCCCGCGGCGCCGACATTTGCGTCATGAGTTGATCACCACCGGCGAGTAATATCCGGTCGGTGATACGCTGGCCGGCCACCATCCCGATACCGGTACCGGTAAGCAGCTGCAACTCGATCGCGTCGGCTTCCAGCCACCAGCGGCTTTCGAATACCAGCGGCGCATCGCCGCTACCAAGACGTTGCGCTACCGCCAGACCACACTTACGCCCGTCCTCACGATACTGCACCAACTGCCACTCATATCCGCGACCGTCCGCCGAGGCCAGATACCAGGTGCCAACCACATCTTCTGCGGTAAAGCCGCTGGTTTTAGTAAAAGAACAGCCGCTCAGTACCAGTGCCAGTAAAGCCAACACCCAGAGACGCGGAATAAGAACAAACATCGGGGACACACGCTGCGACACACCAAACTCCCATCGATAGATTGACGGCAGGATACGGCAAGCTCCGCAAGCCGGCCAATACTTTTACGCAGCAACAATGGCCTATGTTTTTGCTGCCGGCGGGATGATTCCCTGCTAGTCTTGCCGCTCGATTTTTGAGCACCTTTATGCCAGTGAATAACGCCACCAAAAACCCGAAACCGCGCCGTCCGGTATGGCTTTTCAGCCTCGATTCCGACCAGTTCTATGCCGCCCCGACCACGACCGGCGGACTCAAGGCCTACTACCAGCGGTGGACCGCATCAGGTAAAGCGGATATCGAACTGATTCACTTCCGTGATTCCGAAACGGCGCTGAGCTGGAAAACACAGTGGCAGGATACTTATCTGCCGCTGGCGCGCAGCGCGCTTGCTGCGGGCATTACACCGGTCGCAGGCTTCAGCTTTTACACATGGAATGCGGCGGAGTTTCTGGAGCTGCTTCACACAATCAAAGCCGATTGCCCCGAATTGATGGTCATTGCCGGCGGACCACATGTCCAGCAAGCCGAGGACTACCTCGGTGAGGATCCTGTCGACCTGATCTTTCTCGGCGAGGCGGAGCAAACCTTTACCGAGGTACTCGACCAACTCGACGCTACCGACAGCCCGGACTGGCACGCGGTCGACGGCCTCGCCTGGCTCGCCGACGGCAACATCTGCAAATCCGCAGAACGCAGCAGGATCAAAGATCTTGATCGTATACCCTCACCGCTGGACGTGGTGCCACTGACCGGTGCCGATGGTAAGCCGCTGTATCCGGCGATCTCCTATGAAACCAGTCGCGGCTGCCCGTTCAAATGCGCATTTTGTGAATGGGGAACCGGTGCCATCGGCACCAAGATGAACCAGTTTTCGATGGATCGCATCCGCAGCGACTGGCAGCGCATCGCGGCGGCCGGCGTGCAGGATATGTGGCTTGCAGATTCCAACTTCGGCGCGCTCAAAGAAGATCTCGAAAAAGCCCAGCTGATATGCGAGCTCAAGAAAAGCAAAGGCTTTCCGGCGACTTTTGCCACCTCTTGGTCGAAGAAACACAGCCCGCGTGTCCAGCAGATTGTACTGATGATGAACCGGCACCAGTTGCTGCCGCATTATCAGCTGGCACTGCAAACCCTGACGCCGGAAGCCTTGCGGCTGAGCAATCGACAAAACATGGCGGCCAACAAATACGAACCGATCGCCCGGGAAATGGCGGAGCAGAACGTACCGATCGCGGCGGAGCTGATCTGGGGCCTGCCCGGCGACACTCTCGCTGAATTCGAGGCTAATCTCGACCAACTGTTGCTGACCTTCCCCAACGTCAATATTTTCGGCTACACGCTGCTACCCGGCACTGAGTTTTACGAAAAGCGCGACGAGTACAAAATTCAGACTTTGCCCGTTGCCGGATATGGCAAAGCCCGCGGTGAGTACGTGATCGGCTGTCACACCTTTGATACCGCCGAGGGGATGGAAGGTTACTACCTGATTACCGCACATATTTTATTTGTACACGGGCACCTGCTCCCACTCACGGTGCGCAGCCTGAGTCTGGCCCGCGCCGGTGGTATTTCCGGCATTCTGCGCAGCCTGCTCAGTACGGTGCTTACCCGCTATGCCGACCATTTTGATTTCGATACCGAAGACCGGATGCAGGTTTACGAAAACCGCGCGCAGATCTACCACCAACTGCTCGCCGATCAGGATGGCTGTTATGCGCTGATCAGTCAGGCATTAGCCACACTGCTGGACGCCAAGGCGCTGTCCGGAGAGACCAGAGCGCTGGTAGAAGGTGCACTGCAACTCGATCAGGCTTTCAGCCCGAAACACGGGCAACGCCGGCAGTTCGATGTTGCGTTAAGTTTTGACGCGGCAAAAGTTGTCGGTGAGTTGGAGGCGATGCGCCTGCCCGGCAGTTTCAGTCACCGCGAGCCGATGCCGGTGACCTTCACAACCCCCGGCGGCGCAGACACCATTCTGAAAGACCCTGACGGTGGTTCCTGGCTGAAGGGGGCATTATTAATGACTCAGCGTCAGGCAGAGAGCATCGACGTCGCGCAAATACACTGACCGCGGCACCGTCTAACGCCGCGGGCTGCGCAGCGCCGTGATTACACCCGCTAACCCGCCCAGCAGCAAACCGCTGAGATGCGCCGTATTTGCCGTATCGACACCCGCCACCAGGCGGCTCAGCCCGGCATAACAAAGCACCAACCAGGCGATCATAAAAATCACGACGCCGTTGTTGATCTGAAAAGACTGCTGCGGACGCAGCCGGCTCCACACGACGCAGTATCCCAGGAGGCCGTATATCACTCCGGACATACCGCCGAAAATCACAGCGCCGGTGACCATGGCCTGCGCAAAATTAGAACCGATGCCGACCAGTAGTGTCAGTACAAGAATACGGGCGCTGCCCTGCGCCATCTCGATTCGGCGCCCCAATTCCCAGGTCCACAGTGCATTAAAGCAAATATGGAGTGCGCCAAAGTGCAAAAACAGCGGCGTGATCACGCGCCAGAATTGCGCCGGTGGCGGCAGCGCGCTATGGCCACTATACGGATCGGAAAAAGTGAGCAGCGATACCCAAGCGAAGCTGCTGTCGACAGCGACCAACGCTGCTCCGCATACACTCAGCGCGATCAGCATCAGGGTTACGGGTGCCTGCGCAATGGCGCGCTGCCAGCCGCCGTGCCCGGGCGCGGTAGCATCCGGGTTGCTGGTTCTGATAATTTTCAGCTCGCCGGATTTAAACTGCCGGTATAGAAACTGCACTCTCTCTACCGTTTCTGCGCTATCGACACGCAACACCTGCGCACCATTATGTTCGCTGATGCGATGTGCAATACCCTGCTGACGAAGCCACCCGGAAAAGTCGCCGAGATCCTCATCGATAGGCATAGTCTGAGCGATGACATCCATAGAATCAGAAATACGTTATTGGCCGAGCTTGCCGCCCCAACGCAATTTGTCACGGCAGCTTGCATAGAAGCTGTGATCGGTCGGGTGCAGTAACTTCAGTTTATGCGGTTTCTTCCGAACATAAATAATATCACCGGGCTCGGTGGTGATCTGAACCTGACCATCACAGGTTACCGGTGGCTTCATTTGGTTACTGTCACCGATAATAATTTTAATCTCGCTGTTGCCGTCCACGACCAGCGGACGGCTACTCAGCGTATGCGGAAACATCGGCAC